>CALMYM010000133.1 GCA_937873675.1 uncultured Alphaproteobacteria bacterium
ACGCCGACCGACTGCGTCATCATCGGCGTGCGCCACATCCTCGACGTGAAGCCCGACCTCGTACTCTCCGGCGTCAATCGCGGCGCCAACGTCGCCGACGACGTCACCTATTCCGGCACCATCGCCGCGGCGATGGAGGGGACGCTGCTCGGCGTGCCGTCTGTGGCGCTGTCGCAGGCCTACGGCTGGGCGGAAGGGGCGGAGGTGCCCTGGGCGACGGCGGAAGCGCACGGTCCGGCGGTGATCTCGCGGCTGCTCGAGGTCGGCATGCCGGCCGGGACGCTCGCCAACGTCAATTTTCCGGCGCGCGCCGCCAAGGCGGTCGCCGGCATCGCGGTGACCGCGCAAGGGGCGCGCAACGACGCCACCATCGGGGTCGAGCCGCGCGTCGACGGCCGCGGCAACCCCTACTACTGGATCTCCTATCGGCCGCAGGCGACGCAGCCGGCGGTCGGCACCGATCTGGCGGCGCTGGCCGAGGGCTTCGTCTCGGTGACGCCGCTGCGCCTCGATCTGACCGACCACGGCACCCGCCAGTCCTGCCCCCCCGCCTTCCGCGGATCGATCGTCGGGGGGGGGGGGGGCACCTCGGGACACGCGGGCGCGATACACCGCGGTGGACGCATGGCGGCGATGCGTCGCGGGCGTCCGAGCGGTAACCGAACGCCAACCATTGGCGGGCTAGTCGTCGGCGTTCCGCGTCGCCGTATCCCGGAGGTTTCTCGATGGCTGGTCGTTTCGCCGCGCCTCTGCGCCGCGCCGAGATCTCGCTGGCCGAAACCGACCGCATCGCGCTCGCCCGTCTCGTCCTGGCGTTGTCGCAGAAAGGGGTCCACGATCGCCGCATCCTGGCGGCGGTCGAGCAGATCCCGCGCTCGCTGTTCGTCTCGGCGGAGTGGCAGGCCAAGGCGCTGGAAGATCGGCCGGTGGCGATCGAGTGCGGTCAGACCATCGATGCGCCCTCGGCGCTCGCCCTCATGTATCAGGCCGCCGGCATCGCGCCCGACCATCGCGTCCTCGAAATCGGCACCGGGTCGGGCTACGGCACCGCGCTGATCGCCTCGCTCGCCGCCAAGGTCTACACGGTGGAGCGCTTCCGCACCCTCGGCGAACTGGCGGCCGAGCGGTTCGCCACGCTGCATCTCGACAATGTCGTCGCCTCGGTCCACGACGGCTTCGAGGGCTTCGCCCGCAACGCGCCGTTCCATCGCATCGTCGTCGACGGGGCGATCGAAGTGCCGCCGCGGGCGCTGCTCGACCAACTGGCGCCGCAGGGCGTGCTGATCGCCGCGGTCGGCGTCGCCGGACGGCCCCAGGTGCTGACGCGCTACGTCCGCCGCGACAAGGGGCTCGACATCGAACCGGTCGGCGAGGTGCGCCGCATCGCGCTGGTCGCCGGACGCGCCGCCGCGCTCTGACCACATCGCCCCGTCATTCGCGCCTCGTGCTCCGGCGGACGACCGCCGGCCTCGAGGTGCTTCGCCACCGGTTTCGTCGGCCGTCGGCCGTTCACCAATTTCGCCGGGTCGCAACCGGGGTGAGCGCGTCGCCGTCAACCATGACGCTCCGCCGCCGGCGGACGAGGACGGCGAATTCCACGGCGGAAATCCGCCATCGCGAGAGGCGCGCCGGAGCGTCCCCGACGACATCGGCGACAGGAAATTCACCGATGCCGTGTGCCGCTTAAGCGTTTGTCAACGTTACGCGCGTTTCATGAGAGCCAAGTGATTGGGCGAGTTGTCGCCTCGAACGGCGTGAGTGTTGCGATGCGTGTTCCGAACCTCGATCTGCGGTCTCGCAATGTGTCCCGAGTGGCGATGATCGTCTTCGCGGCGGCCGCCGTGGGAGGCTGTTCCAACGATACCGGCCGATTCGGTGGTGACCCGGTCTACACCGGCTCGACGCCGAACCAGCGGGCCATCCTCGGGCAGGGGCAGCCGCAGCCCGCCTACGGGCAACCGGCCTATGGCCAGCCCGCCTACGGTCAGCAGAGCCAGGCACCGGCCGGTGGTTGGCGCAACGTCGAGACGACGGGCTCGATCGCGCCGACGGCGCAGCCGGTCGCTCGCCAGGATCTCGCTCCGCCGCCGGTCCAGTCCTATGCCGTCCAGGCTCCCGCGCCGCAGGCGCCGCGCGTCGCCGCGGCCGGCGGATGGACCGGGGTCGGCGGAACCTATGTCACCGCCCAGCAGGGCGACACGGTCGACAGCCTGTCGCGCCGATACGGCGTGCCGCCCCAGGCCATCGCCCAGACCAACGGTTTCTCCGGCCCGGGCATGCTGCAGCCGGGTCAGCGGGTGCTGATGCCGGTCTATTCGGCGAGCCAGTCGACGCCGGCGCCGATCGCGGCCGGTCCGATCCAGGCTTCCGCGCCGGCCCCGGTGGCCGCGCCGGCTCCGGCTCCGGTGGTCGCGCGTGTTCCGGCGCAGCAGGTGCGCCAGATCCCGACCTCGAAGCCGATGACCACCGCTTCCGTGCCGGCGACGCCGAAGGCGCCGACCCCGGCGCCGCTGCCGACGCCGAGGACCGCCGCTGCTCCGGCTCAGGATCAGGGTGGCGTCAAGCTGGTCGGCGACTACACGGTGAAGAAGGGCGACACGCTCGCCTCCGTCGCCAAGACCTACGGCGTCAGCGAGAAGGCTCTGAAGGAGCGCAACAATCTGAAGTCGTCGAGCCTCCAGCCGGGTCAGCATCTGCTCCTGCCGGCGGGCACCAAGCTGATGCTCAAGACGTCGCAGGCGCCGGTCAAGGCGACCCAGCCGCAGGCGATCGCCGCCGCGCCGGTCAAGGACGTCGCCCAGGCGCCGGCCGCGCCGGTGAAGACCGCGACGGTCAAGCCGTCGACGCCGTCCTCCACCGCCAAGATCGACCAGAAGGCGGCCGAGACCATCGCGGTGGCCCGTGAGCCGGCGGTCGAGGAACCGTCGGGTTCGGCGACGCCGGGTTCGTTCCGCTGGCCGGTGCGTGGTCGCGTCATCTCCGAATACGGCAACAAGTCGAACGGCGAGAAGAACGAGGGCATCAATCTGGCGGTGCCGGAGGGAACCTCGGTCAAGGCGGCCGACGACGGCGAGGTCATCTATTCGGGCAACGAGCTGAAGGGCTACGGCAACCTGGTGCTCGTCCGCCACAAGAACGGCTACGTCACCGCCTACGCCCACGCCTCCGAACTGCTGGTCAACCGTGGCGACAAGATCTCCCGCGGCCAGATCATCGCCCGCGCCGGCGCCACCGGTTCGGTCAGCCAGCCGCAGCTCCACTTCGAACTGCGCAAGGGCCAGAAGGCGATCGACCCGAAACCCTATCTCGCCTCCAACTGAGGCGACCCGAGCTCCCGACACCCGAGGAGGCCACTCGGGCGTCGGGGGATCAGAACGAGACGACCCCGGATCGCAAGCGGTCCGGGGTCGTCTTCGTTTCGGGGCGTCGGATGGAGCGCCGGGCCGCGGGAGGCGTCTCTCCCGGCGGGAAGTCGAGCCTCGACGCATCGTTTTCGGAGCTTCGAAGTCGAGTCGTCGACAAGTTTTCGTGC
Source organism: uncultured Alphaproteobacteria bacterium (assembly GCA_937873675.1). Lineage (GTDB taxonomy): Bacteria > Pseudomonadota > Alphaproteobacteria > Rhizobiales > Ancalomicrobiaceae > CALBKH01. Next base: position 3,533 of record CALMYM010000133.1, read on the forward strand.
GTCGACGGCGAACATGAACCGCTTCGGCGACCGAGCGTCGCATGAAAAATGTGAGTCGGCGATCTTGACCGGGGATATAATTATTCAAGTCGAATGGAGGTTTCGGCCCCTCGATAAGTTCGAAGGGAGGCTACGATGACGAAGACATACGAGATGAACGTCCTCCGTCGGCACTTCCTGATCGGTGCCGTTGCCGGATTGTGCGGGGCGATGGTGATGCTCGGGGATGTCCGTGCGTCTCGCGCCGGCGGCGGCGGTGGCGGCGGCAGCGAAGGCGGAAATCCCCGCTCGGCCCTGCTCACCCCGGAGGCCCGCACGAAGCTGAAGAAGCTCCGTGACACCATGAAGAAGCTCGAAGACGACATCAAACGCGGCAAGAAGCGGCCACTGACGCACGATGAGAAGATGTATTTCATGGGGCTCCTGGAGATGTGGGCGCAATACAAGGAAACGCCCGAGTTCCAGGATGCTCTGTGGGCCGTCTACGATGCCGGCAATGCCACGGGACCGCGTTGAACCGGTGCCGCGAAGCGGAGCGGTCGGTGACGCCTCTTCGTCGACATCGCGAGCCGCTTCGTCACCCCACCTCGGGGATCAGCATCAGGAGGTCGGTGACGCCGACGTCGATGGCGGCTTGTGAGAAGAGCGTCGTCACTTGGCCGCGGTGGTGGGTCTGGTGATTGAAGAAGTGGGTGAAGACCAGACCGAAGGACTTCACGAAGGGCAGGCCCTTGCTGTTGAGATAGGCGAGGGGGAGTTCGAGGCCGGCGTCGTCGAGGTCGGCGACGAAGGCTTCGATCGAGCGGTCGAGCATGTCGCGGCGTTCGCGCAAGGGCGCGAGTTCGCCGAACTGGATGGCGTCGAGCGAGGCGGGCATCGGCAGGTCGAGGACCGGGGCGAGGGCGGCGCCCGCCGGATGGGCGGCGAACCGCTTCAGCCACAGGGTGTCGCCGACCACCAGATGCTCGAAGGTGCCGAGGATCGAGCCGAAGAAGGCGCCGCGGTTCTCGGTCAACGCTTCGCGGGTGAGCCCCGCCGCGGCGTCGTAGAGGCGGGTGTTCATCCAGGTGTTGTAGCGCGCCAGTAGGCGGAACTGATCGATCCGCGACATCGAAGCCTCCTTCACCGAGACGGGTGGGATCGCCGACGAGGATGCTCGCCTCAGAGCGTCTTGCCCAGACGGCCCGCCAGATCCTGCACGTATTGCCAGGCGGTGCGGCCGGAGCGGGCGCCGCGGGTGGTCGCCCATTCGAGGCTGTCGCGCACCAGCTAGGCGTCGTCGACGACGAGACCGAAGTGGGCAGCGTAGCCGCGCACCATGGCGAGATAGTCGTCCTGGGAGCACTTGTGGAAGCCGAGCCACAGGCCGAAGCGGTCGGAGAGCGACACCTTCTCTTCGGTCGCCTCGCTCGGGTTGATGGCGGTCGAGCGCTCGTTGTCGATCATGTCGCGCGGCATGAGATGGCGGCGATTCGAGGTGGCGTAGAAGACGACGTTGTCCGGCCGGCCCTCGATGCCGCCGTCGAGCACCGCCTTCAGCGACTTGTAGGCGGTGTCGCCGGCGTCGAAGGAGAGGTCGTCGCAGAAGACGACGAAGCGCAGGCCGGTGCCGGCGAGGAGGCCGAGCAGCACCGGCAGGCTCTCGATGTCCTCGCGGTGGATCTCGATCAGCTTCATCGGCGGGCGGCCTTGGGCGGCCAGCGTGCGGTTGACGGTGGCGTGCGCCGCCTTGACCAGCGACGACTTGCCCATGCCGCGGGCGCCCCACAGCAGGGCGTTGTTGGCGGGCAGGCCGCGGGCGAAGCGCTCGGTGTTGCCGACGAGCTGGTCGCGGGCGAGCTCGATGCCCTGCAACAGCGTCATCTCCACCCGGTTGACCCGCTGCACCGGTGCGAGCCGCAGGTCCTTGGCCGACCAGACGAAGGCGTCGGCGGCGTCGAAGTCGGGGGCGACCGGCGCCGGCGGTACGGCGCGGGCGACGAGGGCGACGAGCGCGTCGAGCTTGGCGGCGAGGAGGGCGAGATCGGAAGAAGAGGTGGTGTCCGCCACGTCGTAGGCTCCGCTGTTCGGCCGGGATGTCGCGATGTAGCATGTCGCGGTGTCGCCGAGAACGCCCGCCGGAGGCCGCCATGCTGCGTGAGATCCCCGCATCCGATTTCCGTTTCCGTGCCGCGCTCGTCGCCGAGAAGCTCGTCGTCGACGATCTCGGCGGGGCGAACCAACGCTTCTTCGCCTGGGAGGACGACGACGGCCGCGTCGTCGCTCATTGCGGGCTGGAAGGCGCCGGGCCGGATCGCTTGTTGCGGTCGCTGGTGGTGATCCCGAGCGAGCGCGGCAAGGGGCTCGCCATCCGCATCGTCGCGGCGCTCGAACATCTGGCGAGAACCGGCGGGGCGCGTCGCCTGTGGCTCCTCACCGAAAACGCCGGACCGGTGTTCGCTCGGCTCGGCTGGTACCGTGCCGAGCGCGATACGGCGCCGCAGGAGATCGCGCGATCTGCGCAGTTCGCCGCGCTCTGCGCCGCTTCCGCGGTCTGCATGGTGCGCGATCTCGGAGGCTGAAGCGGTCCCTCGCGCTTCCTCCGAAAGCGGCGGCGAGGGCTCACCACGCGTGTTTGCAAAGCGGCGGTCACTCGATATAGTCCGCCCGCGCCGCGACGGCCCCCCGTTGCGGTATCGAATTCCGACGCCCACATGAGACCGACCACCGTGTTTCGGGCCGCCGTGTTTCGGGCGAACCTGCCGCTCCCGAGGAGACCTCGATGTTCGTGACCCCCGCCTTCGCTCAAGGTGCCGCCGCCGGACCCGGCGGAACCGGTGACATTCTGATGTCGCTGGTGCCCTTCGTCTTCATCCTGGTGATCATGTGGGTGATGATCATCCGCCCGCAGCGCCAGCGTCAGAAGGCGCACGAGGAGATGGTGAAGAACCTGCGTCGCGGCGACGTCGTCGTCACCTCCGGCGGCATCATCGCCAAGGTGACCAAGGTCGTCTCCGACGCCGAGGTCGAGATCGAGATCGCCGAAGGCGTCAAGGCGCGCATCGTGCGTGCCACGGTGGGCGAGGTTCGCGCCAAGGGCGAGCCGGCCAAGGCCGGAACGGCCGCCGCCAACGACTGACGCCGCCTCGCGGCGGCGTCCGGCAGCGATCGACGCCGCTCTCCGGCGTCGGCCGGCGCCCTTCCGCCAGAGCTTCCCGCAGCCCGGATCCGGGCTGCGCCCCTCGGGGGATCCGAGGTCCGAGGACGAGTTCCGATGCTCCATTTCCCGCGCTGGAAGATCATGCTCATCGTCGCCTCCATGGTGGCGTCGGTGGTCTTCGTGATCCCCAACTTCATCTCCCGCGAGACGCTGTCGGGCCTGCCGAGCTGGCTGCCGCATCGCCAGCTCACCCTCGGCCTCGATCTCCAGGGCGGTGCCCATCTGCTGCTCGAGGTCGACACGGCCGCGATGGTGAAGGAGCGGGTGGAGGTTCTGCGCGACGACATGCGGCGGGTGCTGCGCGAGGACAAGATCGGCTATTCCGGCCTCGGCGTGCAGGGCGGCACCACCGTCCAGGTGCGCATCACCGATTCGGCGCAGGTCGAGAAGGCCGAGAAGAAGCTGCGCTCCATCCCGCAGCAGCTGTCGGACGCGCTGTTCGGCGGCGCCAACGTCGTCGACGTCGAGATCGCCAAGGAAGAGGGCGGCGTCTTCCGCCTCAGCCTGACCAAGGCCGGTCTCGAGTATCGCGGTCGCCGCGTCGTCGAACAGTCGATGGAAGTGGTGCGCCGCCGCGTCGATCAGCTCGGCACCACCGAACCGATCATCGCGCGCCAGGGCGACAACCGCCTGCTCGTCCAGGTGCCGGGCCTTCAGGACATCGACCGGCTCAAGGACATCCTGCGCCAGACGGCGCGACTGACCTTCCACATGGTCGAGGCGACCGGCCCGCAGGTGCTCGAGGGCACGCGGCCGGCCGACACCGATGTGCTCTACAGCCACGACGATCCGCCGGTGCCGGTGCTGGTTCAGCGTCGCGCCATGCTGACGGGCGAGGAACTCGTCGACGCTCAGGCCGGCTTCGACAGCCGCACCTCGGAGCCGATCGTCACCTTCCGCTTCAACACCTCGGGCGCCCAGAAGTTCGCGCTGATCAGCCAGCAGAACGTCGGACGGCCCTTCGCCATCGTGCTCGACAAGGACGTGATCTCCTATCCGGTGATCCGCGAGCCGATCCTCGGCGGGTCGGGGCAGATCTCGGGCAACTTCACCGTCCGCGCCGCCAACGATCTGGCGCTGCTCCTGCGGGCCGGCGCGCTGCCGGCCGACCTCGCCATCGTCGAAGAGCGCACCGTCGGTCCCGGCCTCGGCGCCGACTCGATCGCCGCCGGCAAGCTCTCGGTCGGCATCGGCACGGCGCTCGTCGTGCTCTACATGATCGGCAACTACGGGCTCTTCGGCATCTTCGCCGACATCGCCGTGGTGCTGAACGTGGTGATGATCATGGCGATCCTGTCGCTGTTGCAGGCGACACTGACGCTGCCGGGCATCGGCGGCATCGTGCTCACCATCGGCATGGCGGTCGACGCCAACGTGCTGATCTACGAACGCATCCGCGAAGAGCAGAAACTCGGACGATCGGCGATCTCGGCGATCGACGCCGGCTTCTCGCGCGCGCTCGGCACCATCGTCGACTCCAACCTGACGACGCTGATCGCGGCGATCGTCATGTTCTTCCTCGGCACCGGCCCGATCAAAGGCTTCGCCGTGACGCTCGGCATCGGCATCCTGACGACGCTGTTCACCGCGGTCACGGTGACCCGTCTCATCGTGGCGTTGTGGGTGAAGAAGGTGCGGCCGACGCGCATTCCGATCTGACGCAGACGCTCCGCCGCGCCCCGCACGACGGGACGCGTCCGCTGGCACAGACAAGAAGGTGAGTGATGAAGCTCATCAGTTTCATCCCCGAGAACACCAAGATCCCCTTCATGGGGGCTCGGTTGATCACGTTCCCGCTTTCGATGGCGCTGGTGGCGCTGTCGCTCCTGGCGGTGGCGATCGTCGGCATGAACTACGGCATCGACTTCGTCGGTGGAACGGTGATCGAGGTGCGCTCGAAGACGGGCCCGGCGGACCTCGGCAAGATCCGCACCGAACTCTCCGAGCTGCAGATCGGCGAGGTGCAGGTGCAGGGGATCGGGGCGCCCGAAGACGTGCTGATCCGCCTCGGCCAGCTCGAAGGCGGCGACCTCGCCCAGCAGGCGAGCGTCGACAAGATCAAGGCGGTGATGGGCGACGGCTACGACTATCGCAAGGTCGAGACCGTCGGACCGCGCGTCTCGGCCGATCTGCGCCGTGACGGCGTCATCGCCGTGGTGGTGTCGCTGTTCCTGGTGCTGGTCTATCTGTGGTTCCGCTTCGAATGGCAGTTCGCGGTCGGCGCCGTGGTCACCACCGTCCACGACGTGGTGCTGACCCTCGGCCTGTTGTCGATCGTCGGGATCGGCTTCGATCTCGCCGTCATCGCGGCGATTCTGACCATCGTCGGCTTCTCGCTCAACGACACCGTCGTCATCTACGACCGCATCCGAGAGAACCTGCGCAAATACAAGAAGATGCCGCTGCCCGAATTGATCGACGCGTCGATCAACCAGACCCTGGCGCGCACCATCCGGACCTCGACCACGGTGTTCCTGGCGGTGTCGGCGCTGCTCATCTTCGGCGGCGAGGCACTGCGCGGCTTCAACTTCACCATGCTGGCGGGCGTGGTGATCGGCACCTATTCCTCGATCGTGGTCTCGGCGCCGGCGCTCATCTTCCTCAACCTGCGCACCGGTGGCGGCAAGGGCGAGGACACGGCGGAAGCGACGCCGGCCGGCGCCTGATCGGCCGGAGGGTGTCATGACCTCGGATCGTCCCGACGCCCACCTGCCGCGGCCGGTGGAGATAGAGAGCTACGGGCGCGGCGGGTTCCGCTTCGTCGGGCTCGACGGTCTCGCCCATCGCGGCTCGCTCTTGGCGTTGCCGTCGGGCATGTGGGCCTGGGGCGCGGTGACGGCGGTCGATCTCCTGCCCGCGATGTTCGAACGGGTGGTGGCGGAGGCCGCGTCCATCGACATGCTGCTGGTCGGCACCGGGCGCGATCTGCTGCCGCTTTCCGCCGCGCTTCGCGAGCATCTCCGCGCCGCCGGGCTCCGTGCCGATCCGATGGCCACCGGCGCGGCCGTGCGCACCTGGAACATCCTGCTCGGTGAGCGGCGGCGCGTGGCGGCGGCGTTGTTGGCGGTCGAGTGAACGAGGCCCCCGGCGTCGGCGATGCGGGTTCTTCCCGGCTTTCGTGCGACGGGGAAACCGGCGACAGTCCGCCGCCGCTGGAAGAAGTCCGCCGTCGCCCCATGTATGCCGCCATGTCCTCCGCCGACGCTCCCGCCGGGAGCCGCCTCGATACCGCCTACGACCTCGTCGAAGCGCACGTGCGCCGGCTCGACAAGGACCGTTGGCTCGCCGGTCTCTACGCACCGGAAGAGCGGCGACGCCATCTCTATGCGCTCTATGCCTTCTCCGCCGAGATCGGCCGGATCCGTGACCTCGTCTCCGATCCTCTGCCGGGCGAGATCCGCGCCCGCTGGTGGATCGACATGCTGACGGGGGAGCGGCGCGAGGAGGGGGCTGCCCATCCGATCGCCGCGGCGCTCATCGACACCATCGATCGCTTCTCGCTGCCGATCGCCGATTTCGAGCGCCTGATCGAGGCGCGGATCTTCGATCTCTACGACGAGGCGATGCCCGATCTCGCGGCGCTCGAGGACTATTGCCGCGACACCTCGGCGACGCTCATCCGGCTCGCGGCACGCGTCCTCGCCGACGGCCGCGACCTCGGCGTCGACGAAGTCGCCGGTCATGCCGGCATCGCCCACGGTCTGACCACGACGATGCGCGATCTGGCGCATCAGACGGCGCGCGGCCAGGTGTTCCTGCCGCTCGACGTGCTGTCGCGCCACGGTCTGTCGCGAGACGACGTCCTGGCGGGGACCTGCAGCCCGGCGCTCCTCGCGGCGCTCGCCGAGCTGCGCGGCCGGGCGCGCGAGGAACTCGAGGCGACGCGCCGCCTGATCCGCACCATTCCGCCGGAGGTGGCGCCGGCTTTCCTGCCGGTGTCGCTGGTCGACCTGTGCCTCTGCCACATGGAGCGGCCCGGCTTCGACCCCTACCGATCGCCGGTGGAGAGCCCGCAGTGGCGGCGCCAGTGGCGGCTGTGGCGGGCGGCGCGCCGGGCTCGCAAGGCGGCCAAGCGCTTCTGGCGTCAGATGTGACGCGGGAGATGTGATCGGGAGCCGCCGAGCGCCGTCGTGACCACGGCCACCGACGACGACCAGGGCCGCGAGCAGAGTTTCCCGTCCGAGGAGCCCGAGGTCGAGGGCGTGGTCGACGAACCCTGCCCCGATTGCCATGGCGCGCGGCTGAACCCGGCGTCGCGCGGCGTCACCTTCGAGCTGATCGGTGACGGCAACGACTATGTGGCCAAGGGCCTTTCCGGCGGCAGGATCATCATCCGGCCTGCCGACGATGCGAGGATCGTGGCGGAAGACTCCATCATCGTCGGCAACACGGTGCTTTA
>CALMYM010000134.1 GCA_937873675.1 uncultured Alphaproteobacteria bacterium
GGGCGACGAGGACGGCGGTGAGGATCTTCTTCGAGGTCGACATGGGGGCTCTCCTTGAGGTCGGGGGAAGGCCTCGTTCTCGGCCCTCTTGTCCGTCTGTCGCGCCACCGACCGATCCGGTTCAAAGTCCGACGAGATTTTTTTCGCGTCTCTCCGGCGACCACCCGAACCGCCATGAACGCCGTTCCACACCCCGCCCGAAAACGCCGTCGCCCCGCCCTCCCGGGGGGAGAGCGGGGCGACGGAGAGAGGTCGCGTGATATCAGCGGGCGCGTTTGGCGACCGCCCCGACCGCCGCTTCGGCATCGACCAGTCCGGCGCCGAAGATCGGGTCACGGCCCTTGGGTCCGAGATCGATCGCCGTCGCGGCGAGGATGCGCCGCGCCTCGTCCGGCGTCAGATCGGCGCGCTTCTCCACCAGGAGAGCGACGACGCCCGAAACCTCCGCCGCCGCCACCGAGGTGCCCGACGTCAGGTCGTAGTTGCCCTGCGGCGTCGCCACGACGATGTCGACGCCCGGCGCCGTCACCAGCACGTGACCGCCGCGATTGGCCGCCGGCAGCACCCGATCGTCGGGATCGCTGGCGGTGACGGCGATGACGCCCGGATCGGCGGCGGGGAAGAGCGGCGGCGACTGCGGCCCGGCGTTGCCGGCCGCCGCCACCGCGATGACGCCCCGGTCGCGCGCCGCGGCCAGCGCCCGGGAGAGCAGCGTGTTGGACGGTCCGGCGAAGCTCATCGACACGACCCGTGCCCCGCTCGCCACCGCCCAGTCCAGGCACTTGACCACGTGGAAGGTCGAGCCCTGGGGCACACCGTTGGCGGCCGGCGGTCCGAAGGCGCGGGCGAGGAGCAGCCGCGCCGCCGGCGCCGCGCCGGCGAGGCGGACCCGTGCGGCGACCGCACCGGCCATCGCCGTGCCGTGGACGCCGGGCACCACCGGAACGCCGTCGAGCGCGTCGAAGGTTCCCTCGACCGCCCCGGCCAGTTCGGGATGGCTCTCGTCGGCGCCGGTGTCGATCACCGCCACCAACACGCCCGTCCCCAGCGCCCGCCCATGGGCGGCGGGCAGCCGCAGCTTCTCCGCCGCATACTGCCCGGGCAGCTGCTGCGCCGGCCGTTGCGCGGTCGGCGATCCCGCGGTGGCGACGACCGGTTCGGCCGTCGTCTGCGGTGCCGGCGCGACGTCCGCGGCAGGAGCCGCGACGGCCGGTGCTTCGACCGGCGCGGCGGCGGGAGTGGTTTCGGCGGCGGCAGGCGCGGCGGCGACCGACGACGCAGGCGTCGCTTCGGCGGCCGGGGAGGCCGGAGCCGGTGCGACGTCCGCAACCGGCGCCGGGACCGACGTCGCCGCATCGACGGGCGCCGCAACCGGTGCCGGCGCGACGGCGGCGGCCTGTTGCAGGGTGTAGACCCAGTTCGGCTGAGCGAAGGCGATCGACCGCTCGCGCTGGAGCCGGGTCAGGATCTGCGGCGTGGTGCGACCGTCGCGGGCCCGCACCCGATGCAGCGTGGTGCCGGTGAGATCGAGCGGCTCGCTCGCCAGCACCTCGAGGCCGAGGCGACGAGCCAGCGGATCGATCGCGCCGCCGCTCTTCATCTCGATCAGCACCTCGCCGGCGACGAAGCGCGTCTCCGAACGCGGCGGCACGCGGATGTTCGACGGCGGGGTGCGCTTCGCTTCGCTCGGCGGCCGTTTGCGCGGCGGCGGGGCGTCGCCGTCACCCGACGGCGGCGGCGCGACTCGGACGCGGCGCGGCGGCGGTACGTCGTCGTCCTCGCTCTCGATCACCCGAACCCGCCGCGGCCTGTCCCCGCGCGACGGCGGCGCTTCTTCTTCGGCGCGTGCGCGCTGCGCCGCGGCCGCTCCGAGGAGACCGAGACCGATGCCCAGCCCGATCGCCCCGCCGACCCCGAGGCCACCGCCGCCACGGCGCGGACGAGGGACCTCGCGATACATCGGTGGCCGCTGGTCGAAGGTCTGGGCGACGGCTTCGACCGTCGGCACGAGGCACGCGAAGACCGCCGCCGCCACGCCGGCGAAGAGGCCGTGGCGCGACGGAAAGCGGCGCTTCGGTCGCGCTCCCATATCGGAAATCTCCCGCATCGTTCCCTCCTCGTCTTCCCGGTCATGCGAAATTCGGATGATCCCATCCGGATCTCGTATTTTGTTCGCCGAAAAAGCCCTGTCCGAACAAGGTCTTCTTCGGAGAGTCGGATCCGGTGGCGCGAAGCGATCCACCGGATCCCCCATCACGCGGACACCGCCGTGGCCGGACCGGGAGGCGCCTCAGCGCACCGCCTGGACGAAATTCACCAGACCCGTCTCGGCCTTCATCGCCGCGGCGACCGCCGCCACGTCCGCTCCCGGCGTCAGACGCAGGCGATAGAAGCCGTTGGCCTTCGGACCCTCGGCGAGGCTCGCGCCGTGCCGCTTCAGGAAGGCGGAGACCGCCTCCATCTTCGCCTCGGCCACGAAACCGATCAGGATCGATGGCCCGGTGGTCGCCACCTCGCCCTGCGAGGCGGTGCCGTAGCTCGTCCCCGCCCGCTCGCCGACGAGCCCGGTCAGCGCCACCGACTGGATCGCCACCACCGCCACCACCGCGGCGGCGGCATAGGCGAGTTTGCGCGGCGCGAGGCCGGCGAGGAAATCGCCGAGCCGATCCATCAGCCCGGCCTTGATCGCCGCGAGCGGCCGCGCCGGCTGCGGCATCGCCTCGATGCCGGCCATCAATTTGTCGAAGGCGCGCGACGAGGCGGGCGTGATCGCCTCGTTGGCGGCGATCGTTTCCGCCATCTCCTCGCGCACCAGTTCGAGCCGGCGCGCGAGTTCGGAATCTTCGGCCAGGGCCGCTTCGACCCGGCGTTTCTCGGCGGGCGCGAGACGCCCGTTGGCGTACCAGGGCAGGAGATCCTCGATCTCCCCACGGCCCTTTTCGGCGATCGTCTCGTTCATGGCCAACCTCGATCGATACCGGCCGCCTGGAGCAGCTCGGCGAGTTTCTTGCGGGCGTGGAAGAGGCGGGTCTTCACCGTTCCCTCCGGGATGCCGACGATCTCCGCCACCTCCTCGACCGAGGTCTCGTGATAGTAGACGAGATCGAGAACCTCGCGGTGCTCCGCCGTCAGCCGCTCCATGCAGAGCCGGATCACGGCTCCCTTGTCGGCCTTCTGCGAGATCACCTCGGGCGTGTCGGCGTCGTCGGCGATGCCGGCGGCCCATTCCTCGTCGAGCCCCAGGTCGCGCCGACGCCGCAGCGCCGAGAGCGCCTTGAAGCGGGCGATCGACATCAGCCAGGTCGTGACCTGCGATCGCCCGGAGAAACTGCCGGCATCACGCCAGACGTCGAGAAAGGTGTCGCTCACCGCATCCTCCGCCACCGCCTCGTCGCGGACCATCCGCAGGACGAAGCGATGGATCTTGAGCTGGTGCCGCGAGAACAGCACCCGCATCGCCAGTCGGTCGCCGGCGGCGATCCGTAGGAGGAGATCCTCGTCCGAATTCGTCGTCATGTCCGGGTCCGTGCCGACCGTTCGACCGTCTGTCGCGGCGGCGGGGCAAGAGGTTCAAAGGCGGTCGCGAAAAATTCGCACCCGGTCGGACGACCGCCGCGGCGGCGCCGACCCGTGAGTGAACGATAGGTCGGACCGAGCCCTGCGGCGAGCCGAAAATCGCAGGAAGACGGCGCGATGTTCGATGTCCGCCGCCTCGCCTCCGCACACTTGCCAATCCTCGGCCGAGGGTCGAGGATCGCGCCGGACCGCGACGACCATCGGGGGGCTGGACTCCGGAGGGCGGCGGCGGCGGTGAGAGGACGCCCCACCATGACCGACGATCTGGGCCGAGGCCGGCGCCGCTGGAACGGCTGGGGCGGCGAGGGAACCGACTTCCCGCTGAAGCCGAAGGCCCTCGCCTATCTCGCGGACCGGCTCGGCGGACCGGGCACCCGGCTCGCCGACGCCACCCTCGACGCGGTGATCGCAGAGGTGCCGCCGTCGCGTCTGCCGCTCCACCCGCTGGTCTCGACCGACCCGGAGACGCGCGTCCGCAACGCCCGCGGCCACTCCTTCGCCGATTGGCTGGCGCTGCGTTCCGGCCGCTTCGAGCGCTTCCCCGACGGCGTCGCGCTGCCGACCACCGGCGGCGAGGTCGGCGACGTGCTGCGCTGGGCCCACCACGCCGGCTTCACCGTGATCGTCCGCGGCGGCGGCACCTCGGTCGCCGGCCACGTCGACATCCCCGAGAGCGCCGCCCCGGTCCTCGTCCTGTCGCTCGAGCGCCTCGACCGGCTGATGCACCTCGACCCCGAGAGCCGCATCGCCACCTTCGGGGCCGGCGCCACCGGCCCGGCGATCGAGCGGCAACTGGCGACACACGGCTTCACCCTCGGCCATTTCCCCCAGTCGTGGGAACTGTCGACGGTCGGCGGCTGGGTCGCCGCCCGCTCCTCCGGCCAGCAGTCGCGCCGCTACGGTCGCATCGAACAGCTCTTCGCCGGCGGTCGTCTCGAGACCCCGCACGGCACCTGGCGGCTGCCGTCCTTCCCGGCCTCGGCCGCCGGCCCCGACCTGCGCGAGATGGTGCTCGGCAGCGAAGGCCGCATCGGCGCGCTGACCGAGGTCGACCTGCGCGTCACCCCCGCGGCCGAGCACGAATCCTTCCACGTCGCCTTCCTGCCCTCGTGGGAGGCCGGCGTCGCCCTCCTCCACCGGCTGATCGACCGCGAGGTACCGCTGTCGATGATGCGGCTCTCCAACCCGCACGAGACCGTCGCCCATCTGGCGCTCGGCGGCGACCACCCGCTCTTCGCCGTCTTCGACCGCGCCGTGACCGCCCTCGGGGCGAAACCCGGCACCCGCACCATGTTCACCTTCGGCGTCACCGGCCCGAAGCGGCGGGCCCGGCGGGCGCTTTCCGAGACGCTTTCCGCGGTCCGCTCCCTCGGCGGCGTCACCCTGGCGCACGGCGCGATGGGAAAGATCTGGGAGCACTCCCGCTTCCGCTCGCCCTATTTCCGCAACGGCCTGTGGGAACACGGCTATTCGGTCGACACGGTGGAGACCGCGGTCGACTGGAGCCGCGTGGATACGACCATGACGGCGGTCGAGACGGCGATCCGCACCGCCGCGGGCGGAGAGCCGATCCTCGTCTTCTCCCACCTCTCCCACGTCTACGCCCAGGGCTGTAGCGTCTACACCACCTACGTCTTCCCGAACGCCGCCGACTACGACACGCTGGCGCGCCGCTGGCGCGCCATGAAGACCGCCGCCTCCGACGCCATCGTCGCATCGGGCGGCACCATCAGCCACCAGCACGGGGTCGGCCGCGATCACGCTCCCTGGCTCGTCCACGAGAAGGGCGAACAGGGACTGGCGGCGATCCGCGCCGTCGTCGACGCCTTCGACCCCGAGCGCCGGTTGAACCCCGGCTGCCTCCTGGAGGAGTGAATGCTCGGCCCTCGCCCCGCCCTCGCCGATCTCGCCGCCGAGCGCTTCGACCTGATCGTCGTCGGCGGCGGCATCTCCGGCGCCGGCATCCTCCTCGAAGCGGCGCGCCGCGGCGTGAAGACCCTGCTCGTCGAGCAGAACGACTTCGCCTCCGGCGCCTCCTCGCGTTCCTCCAAGATGGTCCACGGCGGCCTGCGCTACATCCCGCAGGGCCGCCTCGGCCTCACCCGCGACGCCCTGCTCGAGCGCGAACGCCTCGTCGCCGAACTGCCCGATCTGGTGATCCGCCAGCCCTACGCCTACGTCGTCCGCCGCGGCGTCTTCCCCGGCCGCTGGCCGCTGGAAGTGGTGCTCGGCCTCTACGACGCCATGGCCGGCATCCGCGATCACCAATGGCTCGGCCGCGACGCCACCCTCGCCCGCATCCCCGGCCTCGCGCCGGAGGGCCTCGTCGGCGCCATGGTCTACACCGATGCGCTCACCGACGACGCCCGACTGGTGCTGCGCATCCTGCACGAGGCGGCGGCCGAGGGCGGGCGGATGGTCAACCACCTCCGGGTCGCGGCGACCCGGCAGGTGGAGGGACATTTCGCCGTCGAAGTGTGCGACACCCTCGCCGACACCACCGCGACGCTTTCCGCCACGCGGGTGATCCGCGCCGGCGGCCCCTGGGTCGGCGAGGTGGCGGGCGCGGCGAAGAAGATCCGCCCCTTGCGCGGCAGCCATCTGTTCTTCGCCCGCGATCGCCTGCCCGTCACCGATTGCGTCGCCGCCGCCCACCCGCGCGACCGACGCCCGGTCTACGCCTTCCCTTGGGCGGGGGCGACCTGCGTCGGCACCACCGATCTCGATCACGGCGAGCCGCTGTCGCACGAGCCGCGAGCGACCGTCGCGGAGATGGACTACCTCCTCGAATTCCTCGCCCACGAGTTCCCCGAGCGGCGGCTCGGCCGCGACGACGTGATCGCCACCCAGGCCGGCATCCGCCCGGTGGTGCCCTCGGGCAAGGGGCTGAACCCGTCGCAGGAGAGCCGCGACCATTCGGTCTGGCCTCACGACGGCGAGGTACTGGTCGCCGGCGGCAAGCTCACCACCTTCCGCCTCATCGCGCTCGACGCGCTCGCCGCCGCCGGTCTGATCGACGCGGCGGAACGCAAGCGGGCGCGGCGGACGAAGGACCGCCTCTTCCGCCATCCGATCGCCTTCCCCGACCACCTCGGCCACCCGACCGAGCCGTTGCCGGAGGGCGAGGCGCTGATCGAGGCGGTCACCTGGACGCTCGACCACGAGATGGTCGGCCGTCTCGACGACCTCCTCGCCCGCCGCCTGCGGCTCCTCCCCGCGCGCCCCGGATCCCTCGGGCCGCTCCTCGCGACGATCGAACCGCTCTGCCGCGACCGTCTCGGTTGGGATACGGCGCGCTGGCATGCCGAGGTGGCGCGTCTCACCGAGATCGTCGAAGATGTCTACGGCCTGCCGAGGGGGGAGAGGTCGGCATGAGCGAGACCAAGGACCTGCTGCTCGCCATCGATCAGGGGACGCAGAGCGTCCGCGCCATGATCTTCGATCTCTCGGGCGAGCTCGTCGCCAAGTCGCAGGTCCACATCACCCCCTATTATTCCCGCGCGCCCGGCTGGGCCGAGCAGGACTGCGAGTACTACTGGGCCAATCTCTGCCACGCCACCAACGAGCTGTGGCGCGCCCATCCCGACCTGAAGGCACGCGTCGCCGCCATGGCGGTGACCACCCAGCGCGCCGTGGTGGTGCTGCTCGACGAGGCCGGCGAACCCCTGCGTCCGGCCATCGGCTGGCTCGACCAACGCCGCACCAAGCACTATCCACCGCTGCCGCTGTGGCTCGACGCGGGGCTCCGCCTCGCCGGCCAGCGCCGCACCGTCCACTTCTTCCAGTCCAAGGCCGAGTGCAATTGGCTCGCCGCCGACGAGCCGGAGATCTGGCGCGCCACCCGGCGCTTCCTCTTCCTCTCCGGCTGGTTCAATCTGAAACTGACCGGCCGCCTCTGCGACGCCGTCGGCTCGCAGGTCGGCTACGTCCCCTTCGACGCCAAACGCCAGCGCTGGGCCCGCCCGATCGACTTCAAATGGAAGCTCTTCGCGGTCCGCCGCGACATGCTCCCCGAGCTCGTCCCCTGCGGTCAGTCGATGGGCCAGATCACCGCCCGCGCCGCCCGGGAAACCGGCATTCCCGAGGGCCTGCCGGTCTATGCGGCCGGCGCCGACAAGGCCTGCGAGGTGCTCGCCGCCGGCGCCTGGACACCGGAAACGGCGGTGCTCAGCTACGGCACCACGGCGACGATCAACACCTCGAGCGGCCGCTACGTCGAGCCGATCCCCTTCATCCCGCCCTTCCCCGCCGCCGCCCCCGGCCGCTACGACGCCGAGATCATGGTCCAGCGCGGCTATTGGATGGTGAACTGGTTCAAGGAACAGTTCGCCGCCCGCGAGGTGATCGAGGCGGAACGCCAGGGCGTGGCACCCGAGGTGCTGTTCGAGCGCATGCTGGAGAAGACCCCGGCCGGCAACATGGGGCTGATGCTGCAACCCTTCTGGAACCCCGGCGTCAAGGTGCCGGGTCCGGAGGCCAAGGGCGCGATGATCGGCTTCGGCGACGTCCACGACCGCTCGCACATGTATCGCGCCATCGTCGAGGGCATCGCCTATGCCCTGCGCGAGGCGGCCGAGCGGCTGGAGAAGCGCAACGGCGTCCGGATCGAGCGGCTGCGCGTCGCCGGCGGCGGCTCCCAGTCCGACGCCGTCATGCAGATCACCGCCGACGTCTTCGGCCGACCGGCGGAACGCCCCCACACCTGGGAGACCTCCGGCCTCGGCGCGGCGATGAACGCCGCCGTCGGTGCCGGCTTCTACCCCGACCACGCCACCGCGCAGCGGCGCATGAGCCGCCCCGGCCGGCTGTTCGAGCCGAAGCTCGAGAACGCCCGGCTCTACGATCGGCTGTTCCGCGAGGTCTACGTCGAGATGTATCCGCGCCTCGCCCGCCTCTACCGCGCCATCCGCCACATCACCGACTATCCGCGGCTCGACTGAACGCGCGGGTGCCGAACCGCGACCGGCCGGTTCAGCGGGGGTTCTTGTCGGTGGCGGGCGTGCCGTTCTCGGCGGTGTCGATCCGCATCAGCGCGTCGAGATCCTTGCGACGCGCCTCCACCAGGGCGGCGGCGAGGCGGCGCAGTTCCGGATTGTGGCCGCGCAGACGCTCGGCCTCGGCCAGAACCATCGTGTCCTTGTAGCGCGTGATCAGCGCCTCGACGAAAAGCCGGTCGAGATCGCGGCCGTTTCGGCTGTGCACCGAGACCATTTCCTCGTCGGTGTCGGAGGATCGGAGCGTGCTGGTGAAATGATAGATTTCCAGAAGCGCCGCCGATCCGATGATCGCGGCGATGACGATGTTCTTCGTCTGCATCTTGCCGATCCGCATCTCGCCCGGCCGTTCGAAGCGGTCGGGTCACGTTTCCCCCTGTTTCACCGAAACATGCCTCGGGAGCGACGCGACGGCAACGGTGTCGTGGGACCGCCGCTCAGAAGAACGCCTGCGCCGGGATGCGTTCGCGTTTGCGGATGTCGGAGGCGTCGATGAGCATCTGCGCCGCCCAGCGGTGGACGTTGCGCTGGCGCACGATGTCGCGCATCAGCACCAGCCGGTCGCGCTGCTCGCTCTCCGGCATGGTCAGCGCGGTGGCGAGCGCGTCGGCCATGGCGCGGGTGTCGTAGGGGTTGACGATCAACGCCTCCGAAAGCTCCCGCGACGCCCCGGCGAAGCTCGACAGCACCAACACCCCCTGCTCGTCGTCGCGCGCCGCGACGAACTCCTTGGCGACCAGATTCATCCCGTCGTGCAGGCTCGACACGACGCAGACGTCGGCGGCGCGGAACAGCTCGTAGACCTCGCGCTGGTCGTGGTGGCGGATGACCAGCCGGATCGGCTGCCAGCCGTCGTCGCCGTGACGGGCGTTGATCTCCTTCGCCAACCGCAACGCGTCCTCCTGCAGAGCGCCGTAGGTGCCCAGCGTCGACCGCGTCGGTGCCGCCGCCTGGACGAAGACGAAGCGGCCCTTCCACTGCGGCTGCCGGGAGAGGAGTTCGTCGACCGCCGCCATGCGGTCGAGAATGCCCTTGGTGTAGTCGAAGCGCTCGATGCCGACGGCGAGTTTCACCGTGTCGGCGAGCCCGAGCCGCGCCCGCACCGCCCGACGGCACGCCTCGACCGGCTCCTGGGCGGCGAGCGCCGCCGGCGGCCATTCGATCGAGATCGGATAGGGCCGGACCAGCGTGTCGCGGCGCCCGAAGGTGACCGAATCGTGCTCGCGATCGATCCGGCTCTCGACGAAACGGTCGACCGACTCGAAGAAGTTGTTGCAGTGCTGGCGGGTGTGGAAGCCGAGGATCGACGAGCCGAGCAACCCGTCGATGATTTCCTCTCGCCACGGACAGATGCCGAGGGTCTCGGCGTTCGGCCACGGGATGTGCCAGAAGGTGATGATCGTCGCCTTGGGCAGGCGCTCGCGGATCATCCGCGGCAACAGCGCGAAATGGTAGTCCTGGACGAGGACGATCGGAGCCTCCGAGGTCGCCTCCGCCACCACCGTGTCGGCGAAGCGAGCGTTGACCGACCGATAGCGATCCCAGTCGGTTTCGCGGAACGCCGGCCGCACGAAGGCGATGTGGCACAACGGCCAGAGCCCCTCGTTGGCGAAGCCGTAGTAGTAGCCCTCGACCTCGTCGTCGGCGAGCCAGACCCGGCGCAGCGTATACTCGGGATGGGCCGGCGGTACGCGGATGCGGTCCTTCGCATCGACCGTCTCGCGGTCCGCCGAGCCGGAGCCGTGGGCGATCCAGGTGCCGCCGCAGGTCCGCATCACCGGCTCCAACGCCGAAACGAGACCGCTCGCCGGCAGTTGCAGCTCGATCGCGCCCGAAGCGTCGTGATTGTGGATGTAGGGCTCGCGATTGGACACCACCAGCACTTCGGCGCCCGGCAGTTCCTCGACCAACAGCCGCCGCAGCGTGTCCGGCGACCAGTCGACGTGGATGCCTTCGGCATGTTTCTTCGCCGCCTCGGGCTCCTGGATCGACGCCGGGAAATCGCGGCCGAGTGGCGAGCCCTTGCGGGGCGGCCGGACCGTCGCGCCGAGGTCGCGCGCGCCCGCCAGCGCCGCCGTCACCGACCGGGTCCACCGCCGCATCGCCACGTAGACCACCAGCGCGGCGGCGAGGCCGAAGCCGAGGACCGCACTGGCCAGAGCCAGCATGGTGTAGATGCGCGCCGTGGCGGTGCGCTCGTCGACATAGGCGAGATCGTGCAGCACCAGAAGATGGCCGCCGATCGATCCCACCGTCATCGGATAGATGCCGATGTGCACGTGCACGCCGTCGAAGCTGCGGACCGCGAAACCGTCGGTCTTGCGCAGCGGGACGGCGGCGCAGGTCAGGCTCTTCGGCATCTGAGCGGTGGCGAAGCGCAGGCCGCCGGCTTCGTCGCAGAACCCGAGGGCGAGAAGACGCTCGTCCGCCGCCATCCGTTCGAACAGCGGCGCCACCGCCGCTTCGTCCATCGGGCGGCTCACCACCTGCTCGTGGATCGATCGGTTGACGAAGCGCGACCTCAGTTCGACGTCCTGGCGCGACCAGTTCTCCACCAGGAGCGCCGCCAGCGGCGCCAACGCCAGCACCAACACCAGCGAGGTGACGAGCAGAACCAGCCCGTAGCGGACGACCCGCTTCTCGAACACGCGGCCGAATCGAACCGCGAGGCCCGTCGGCCCTTTTGCTTCGAGACCGACGGGCTCGGGGTTCATCGGGCGCTTTCCCATCCACGCGACAGACGCATCGCCGCGACGATGAGGCCGGCCATCGAATAGGTCTGCGGGAAGTTGCCCCACAGTTCGCCGGTCTTCCAATCGACGTCCTCGGAGAGGATGCCGACATGGTTGCGATGGGAGAGCAGGCCCTCGAACAGCGCGCGCGCGTCCTCCCGCCGCCCGATCGCAGCCAGCGCGTCGATGTACCAGAAGGTGCAGATGGTGAAGGCGACCGTGGGAACACCGAAGTCGTCGGCCTCGTCGTAGCGGCGGACGTGACCGTTGTGGCGCAGCGTCGCGCCGATCTTCTCGACCGTCGCCACGAACCGTGGGTCGTCCGCCGTGACGATGCCGAGTTCGTGCATCAGCAGCGCACTGGCGTCGACCTCCTCGCCGTCGAGACTGCCGGCGAACCAGCCACCGGTGTTCCAGGCACGTTCGAGGATCGTGTCACGCAGCCCATCGGCGGCGTCGCGCCAGTGACGGGCGTTGGAGGCGAGATCGAGCTTCTCGGCGATGCGCGCCAGCCGATCGCAGGCCACCCAACACATCGTCGCCGAATGGGTGTGGATGCGGGCGCGACCGCGATATTCCCAGATGCCCGCGTCCGGCGAGAGCGCATGGCGCAGCGCGCACAGGCCCAGCGGCTCGAGCATGTTGAACAGCGACTCGTCGCCCTTGTTGGGCAGGCGCTCGTCGAAGAACATCTGCCAGGCGGCGAGGATGACGCTGCCGTAGACGTCGTGCTGCACCTGGTCGCGCGCCGCGTTGCCGATCCTGACCGGTCCCTGGCCGCGATAGCCGGCGAGCCAGCCCGCCGTCTCCTCCGTCACCTCCCGTTCCGGAACGATGGCGTAGAGCGGCTTCAGCGTCGGCCCCTGTTCGAGCGCGATGACGTTGGTGACGTATTCGATGAACCGTTCCATCGTCGCCGTCGCGCCGACCCGGTTCAGCGCGTGGACGGTGAAATAGGCGTCGCGGATCCAACAGAAGCGATAGTCCCAGTTGCGCTCGCCCTCCGGCGATTCCGGGATCGAGGTGGTGAGCGCCGCGACGATCGCCCCGGTGTCCTCGAAACTGCACAGCTGCAGGGTGATCGCCGAGCGGATCACCGCCTCCTGCCACTCGTAGGGCACGTTGAGCGACCGCGACCAGTCGAGCCACCAACCCGCGGTCTTCTCCAGGAAGTCGCGGCCGACCCGCGAGGCGGAATCGTTCAGCGTCTCGTCCGGGTGGATGATGAAGGCGAGCGGCTTGGTCAGGACGAAGGCACTCTCGGTGACCAGATGATTGATCGACGCGTCGGTGGTCAGGCGGATGGCGCCGCCCTCCCAGGCCCAGCGCACGTGGTTCGAACCGGTGACGACGGTGGGATGCGCCGATCCGTCGCCGCCGCGCGGCCGCATCTTCACCCGGATGCGCGGCAGACCGGCGATCGGCTCGACCAGCCGCACGATCATCAGCGGTCGATAGACCCGGCCGAACTGGCGGAACCGCGGCACGAAGTCGGTGACCGCGAAGGAGGCACCGCGGTCGTCGGTTTGGACGGTCCTGACGATCGCGGTGTTGCGCACGTAGGCCTGTTCGGTCGTGCCGTCGTGATCGAAGTCGATCGAGAAGAAACCGCTGTCCGGATCGTCGCCGTCGACCAGCGCGCTGAACACCGGGTCGGCGTCGAGGCGCGGCCAGCAGGCCCACACCAGACGGCCGCGGCGATCGACGAGCGCGGCGATGTTGGAATTGCCGATCACGGCGAGATCGAGGGAGGGAACATGGGTCATCGGGAAATCCTGGAAAGAAGAACGGAGAGCCATTCGCGAACCCGGCGCGGCGAATCGAAATCGGCGACCGCCGCGGCGAATGTCTCGCCGCGCACACGGTATCCGACCCCGCCCAGCCGTTCGGCGGAGGCGAAGGCGCTCTCGTCGGAAACATCGTCGCCGATCATGATCGGCGTACGGCCGCGGAAGGCCGGCAGTTCGGCGAGAAGATCCAGCGCCGCACCCTTGGAGATGTTCTTCGGGCAGACTTCGAAGACCTTGCGGCCGTGCGAAATCTCCAGGTGGTCGGGACCACCTTCGAGGATACGGCCGAGCTCGGCCTCGACCCGATCGGCCGCCTGCGGCACGGCGCGCCAGTGCACTGTCAGCGTCGCGCCTTTCGGTTCGACCAGCACGCCCGGTACGAGGCTTTCGAGAACCCGGATCGCCTCGACCAACTCCGGCTCGATCGGCTCCGTCGTCGGGTGCACGATCTCGCCTCGATCGGTCCGATATTCACCGCCGTGGACCCCCGCCGCGACGAACACCGCCGGAGAGAGAAACCGATCGATGTCGGCGATACGCCGCCCGGTGACGATGGCGAGCGCCCCGTTCAACGCCTCTTCGAGGCGGAGCAGAAGATCCGGCAGACCGGGTGGAACGATGATCGCGTCGGGTGTGGCGGCGAGATCGCCGAGAGTTCCGTCGGAGTCGAGGAAAAAGGCCGGGGGACCGATGTCCGCCGAATTCTCGGGCGGGCATCGGGCGATCCGGTACGAGACCGGATCCTCCCCCGGCGATGTCACAGGAAGGTCGCCAGCACGACGACGGCGAGGGCGCCGAACAGCGCGACGACATAGGATGCCGAAAGGGGGGCGGTGTCGTCGTCGTCGAAGGAGGTTTCGTCCGGGGTGCCCCGGCGGTTCTGTCCACTCATCACTCGCTCCTGTCACTTGTCCGGCGATGCGACGGTGTTCCGTCTCCATCGCGGTCCGCAGCACCCGTCGTCGACGCCCGTCGCGGACCGGAAGCGCCCCCCCTGGTCGCCCCCGACGATCGGCGGCTCGCGAGAACCGCCACTTCACTTGTCTTGCGCCTCGCTCCGACGATGAGCGGTCGCCGCGCCCGGCGGCGACCGCGGTTGTCGATGAACTCCGGACGCGCACCCCTCAGAGGGCGACGCGACGGCGGGTCGTACCCAGGCGCTCGTCGAACGCGACGAAGAACTCGCAGTCGGCCAGGGTGTCGACGGAAAACTCGTCACGCACCTTTTCGACGGCCTCGCGAATCAGATCGTCGGACAGACGGTCGGCGCGGTAGAAGCTCAGCCGGGTACCCCCGGCTTCTGCATCGACCGAGATCCGGGTGTCGGCACCGACGTGGGAGTTCAGCATGGTGATGAGCTCCTCGTGTACCATTCTCGGGTCTCCTCTTTCACTCGATGAAGGCACCCACCCCGACGGCGATGCGGAGCCGTCGGGGTGGGTCCCACTCGCCGCCGAAAGGCGAGTGGACTCGGCTCCTGGTACCGATTTCCCGGCCGCCCACACGGATAGACGGACGGATCACGGATACCGTCAGGGGACCTCGGAGCCGAGATCTCGGGATTTCCCCCCGGCCGCGCTCGCCGCGGCCGTGGATCGCTCGAACCGATCGCCCGACGGGCGACCGGACGGGTGACGGGTCAGTGGACCCGGCTGCCCAGATCCGCGAGAAAGTCGCGGATCAGCCAACGCACGTCGTTCGAACCGGGAACCTGGATGTCGGCGCAGTGCCCGTCACGGGACCCCACCTGGATCGCGGTTCCCCCGAAGGAGCGAACGACGGAATAGACGTCGTCGTCACAGACGCGGCCGCCGAAGACGACCGGAATGCGTTCGATGAAATAGTCGCAGCTCATGAGCCGCCGGACCGCCCGCGCCTTCGAGGCGCCGGTGAACGTGATGCGCGTCGCCGCCTCTTCGAAGCGGACGCAGTAGGCCGCGGGAGCGAGGCCGACGGCCTCGCGTGCCAGAACCCGCGCCCGTTCCATCGCCTCCGGCTCACCACCGTGGGTGAGCGCGATCGCCAGCCCGTCGTCGTCGACGCCGAGCGCCGTCTCGCCGCGCAGGGCGCCGTCGAGAAAGCGCCGGACCGGGTCGAGATCGGCCTCGATCCGGAGCTTCAGGTGGGCGCCGCCCGGAATCCGCAGCTCGAGGCCGCTCGACCCGCACCCCGGCAGCGACAGCGGCGCCAACAGCCGGTCGGTCTCCGCCAGAGGCCGATCCGACAACATCGCCACCGCGCCGTCGCTGGCCGTGGACAGCTCGCCGAGAAGATCCGCGAGTTCCTCCGCCGCGAAGCGTGTCTCGTCGAGATCGTCGGACCGCAGCAGGCCGCCTTCCATCGCGAAGATGAAGGCCTTCTCGCGCGGATCGGAAAACAGCGCCCGCACGGCGTTCTTGAAGGGCGTTTCACTCGATTTCGTCTGCACAGTGTTCATTCTCATCGGCGACACCGTTTCTGAAGTTCCGCGAGCGCGGCCGTGAAGCCTTTCAGGCTGTAGACGTCCGTGGTGGTGTTGCCGCGCCGCGACTTCGCCGTGACGCGCATCTCGTGGCCGGCGCGCATCGCCTGGACGATCGCCGCCTCGTCGGCTTCCGACCGCAGCCAAGCGGTCTCACCCCGCGACATCAGCGCGAAGCCGCGATCGTCGACGGCGGCGACATGTCCGGTCGCGGCGAGCGGAAAGCCGAAATCGATCGACGCCTCGGTTCCGCCGCCCCGGGCGTCCGCCTTGAGCGTGACGAAGAGACTTCCCGGATCCCGTTTCAGCTCCGCCGGCATCCGCGTCGTCGGCTCGGAGATGATGAAACAGACCTTCCGACCGCCCCGTTCCGCCTCGATCGCCCGCCACGCGCCGGACTGGACGATCTGCTTCTGCGCGGCCTGCGCCGGTCCGCCGGCGACAACCGGAACCATCAGAGCCAGGGCCAGGGCCGACGAGGAGATATTCCGCCAACAGATCATTCGATCTCCGCAAATTGCTTCTGTTGCGCTCGGCTCGTGCACTTTCGTGCCATCACCGGAGGAAACATTGGTAAGTAGGAAACCTGCAAATCGGCGTATTGTCAATGTTCAATAATCTTAACATCAGTGTTAAACATACATAACCATCAGTATAGAATCAGCAAATATAAGAATACGGCCATTCGTCGGGTTTTTTCTTCGAATTGCATTCCATCCGTCGACCGGGTAAATTTTGCCCACCGCTCCGAAGACAGGGGAACGCCAAGCTCCCCGCCGGAATCGCCGACCAAGAGAAAACGATGCCCCGCAGCACTTCCCTGGGCAGATTTGCCGGTTCGATCCCTCAGACGGTCCTGGTCGCCATCGTCGGCGCGGTTCTGATTCTGCTCGTCACGGTCCTCGCCTCGCGCGTGGCGATCCTGATGCACCGGCAATCGGAGATGCAGCTGATCGAGCGGATCGGCGAGGTCTACCTCGACGGCGTGTCGGCGGCCGTCGCCCCGCTGCTCGACACCGGTCACCGTGCCGATCTCGCCGCCGCCCTGGAACGGGTCGCCGCCTATCACGACGGGGTCCGCGAGGTGCGTGTCGTGGTCCGCAGCACCGGAGGCGACGTTCTCGGCGATCTCGCCCGCGACGCCGTCGCCGCCCAGGCGAAGCTGCCGCCGGTCGACACCGAAGTGTCGTTGACGACGACCAGCGAGGAGAACCGGCTCTGGGTGCAACGGCCGCTGTTCGTCGACGATCGCGCCCTCGCCGTCCTGTCGGCCCAACTCGACCTGAAACCCATCCGCGAGGAACGCCTCACCGTCGCCCTCAAGTCGCTGGCGGTCAACGTCCTGATGGCGATCGGCCTCGCCACGGTCGGCTTCCTCCTGATGCGCCGTCTGCTGGCGCCTCTCAATCTGTTGGAGCGCGCCCTTCTCGACGCCTCCGAGGGCGAACCGCGTCCGATCCCGCTGGTCGAGCGCGAGGCGCCCAACCGGCGCATCCGCAAGCTCGTCCGCGCCTACAACCGCATGGCCCGCGCCCTGGCCGAACGCCGACAGGTCCAGATCGCCCGTGCCGAACGCCTGCGCGCCGCCGACCTCGGGCGCCTCGCCGCGACCATCGCCCACGAGGTGCGCAATCCACTGACCGGCATGCTCAACGCCGTCGACACCGCGCGCCGCTTTCCCGACAACCGCGCCGCCGTCACCGAATCCCTCGACCTGCTCGACCGCGGCCTCAAGGCCATCGCCCGGGTGGTCGACACCACCTTGTCGATCTGGCGTCCGCCGGCCCGTGACAGCGGGGTCCGTCAGGTCGATCTCGACGATCTGGAGCGTCTCGTCCGACCGGTGGCCGAGCGCCACGGGGTGCGGCTCGACTGGTCGGCGACCCTCGACCGCAGCTTGTCCCTCGATGCCTCCATCATCCGTCAGATCGTCCTCAATCTCGTTCTGAACGCCGTCAACGCCACCGGCTCGGGTGGTGCCATCTCCTTCTCCGCGGCCGAAGACGGCGCCGAGTTGCGGCTCGTCGTCGTCGACGACGGCCCCGGCCTGGACCCCGCCGTCGCCGCTCGTCTCGAACGGCTCGACCTCGACTGGATCGACACCTCCGAAGGCGGCATCGGCCTCGGCGTCGTCATTCGCGCCGTCACCTCGCTCGGCGGGGCGATCGAGACGGCCACCCCACCCCGCGGCGGCACCTCGGTGACGATCGGACTGCCGAGCCGCGCCCCCACCGCCGAAACCCCGCCGGGTAAGGAACCCTCCTCGTGACCGACGCACCGACGATCCTCCTGGTCGAAGACGACGAGATTCTCGCCTCGTCTCTCGTGGCCCGCCTCACCCTCGAAGGGATGATCCCGGTCCACGCCGCCTCCTGCGAAGCCGCGATCGAAGCGTTGGAGAATCGCGATTTCGATGCCGTCGTCAGCGACATCCGGCTTCCCGACGGATCCGGCGAAGACGTCTTCTGGGCCGAGCGCGCCCGCTTCACCATGACGCCCACCATCTTCGCCACCGCCTTCGGCGACATCGAGCAGGCGGTTCGGCTGGTCAAGGTCGGCGCCATCGACTACCTGACCAAGCCCTACGACCTCGGCGCGCTGGTCGATCTCCTCAGACGCGTGACCGGCCACCCGGAAGTCGAGGTCGAATCGGTGGAGTTCGTCGCCGCATCGCCGGCGATGCAACGGGTGTCGAGCGCGCTCGAACGTCTCGCCGACGACACCCAGAACGTCCTCTTCGTCGGGCCGAGCGGCTCCGGTCGGCAGGCGCTGGCACGCCGGCTCCACGCGCTTTCCGCCCGTGCCGCCGATCCCTTCGTCGTCATCGAAGGCGCCGCGCTGACCGCCGACGGCGGCGACCGCCTGCTGTTCGGCTCGCGCGGCCCCGGCGACGGCCACGAGCCGGGTCTCGTCGACGGTGTCGGCGTCGGCACCCTGTTCGTCAGCGACGTCGCCGACATCGCGCCGGAGCTGCAGGCGCGCCTCCTCCGCTTCGTCGAGGACCACCGCTACCGGCCGGTCGGCGCCACCGCCGAGAAGATCTTCGCCGGCCGCATCATGGCGACCGCCCGGCTCTCGCCCACCGAGGCGGGCGCCGCGCCGGGCCCGGGCACCGACCTGCTCCACCGCCTCGCCGTCATCGAACTGCGGCTGCCGCCTCTGGCCGAACGCGACGAGGACATCGTCCCTCTCGCCGAGCATTTCCTGCGCACCTGCGACCGTGCCGCGTCGCGACCGATCCGCCATCGCCTGTCGCCCGAGGCCACCACGGCGCTGCGCGACCATGCCTGGCCCGGCAACGTCCGCGAGCTGCGCAATCGCATCGTTCGCGCCGTCACGCTCGCCGCCGAGGAGGAACTGACGGTCGCCGATCTCTTCCCCGACCAACCGACCGCCGGCGATGCCGCCGAGCATACGCTCGACACCGCCCGTCGCGACGCCGAACGTCAGGTGATCGAAGCGGCGCTCGCCGAGAATCACGGCCGAATCGTCGACACCGCCAAGGCCCTCGGCATCTCGCGCGTCACGCTGTGGTCGAAGATGAAGCGGTTCGGCATCGCCAAACCCGACGCCGATCGCTGAGCCCACGTCGGTGCGCCGGCTCGATCGGGAGGTCGGCCGCGCGACGGCCCTCGCCCCCTGCCCGCCGGAGGGCGGAAGGGTATCGACGAACCGATTTCGACGTATGGGTATCGAGGAGGGGAAGGAATGGTGGGCGCGACAGGGATCGAACCTGTGACCCCTTCGGTGTGAACGAAGTGCTCTCCCGCTGAGCTACGCGCCCGCCTCACGAGACGGGGCGATATAAGGGGGTGGGGAGCGGTTCGTCAAGCCGCATCGGGGGTCTTCGAAGATCCTCGTACGCTCGCCCGGCACCGGGCCCGGAAACCGAGACGCGAGCGGCGCTCACGCCCGCCCCCGCGCTTCGGTCCACCCTCACTTCGGCTCCACCACCACCATGGTCCAGAAGATCTTGTACTTGGAGTGCGGCGCCTGCGCCGTGGCCAGCCCGATGCGCGTGGCGCGTGGCGCCGACATGGTGGCGTCGTGCACCTTCGATTCGCGCCAGCCCGAGAAGGCCTCGGCGAAGGTGCGATAGCCGGCCGAGAAATTGGCGAGGAAGCTCTTGTGAGCGACGTCCGCCGCGGCGAGGTCGGCGTCGAGATGCGCCTCCTCGACCGACCGCACCTTGTCCGCCGCCGCCATCCGGTCGGCCTGCCCCTGAGCGACCCGCGCCAGCGCCGGATCCCACACCAGCGGCGCCAACCCCTTGTTGGAGCGATACATGTTGATCATCGACAGCGACGACGCCGGATCGACGGCGCCCCCGGTCTGGTCGAGCCGCTGATAGAAGGCCGGCTGCCGCTCCGCGACCGGCCCGCGCGAACAGGCGGCGAGCAGGGCGAGAGCGGTGAGCGCGGCGCAGGACCGGCCGAAACGCAGAAGAGACATCGCAACTCCCGACGGGAAGATGGGGAAGACGAAAACGGTTCGCAGCCGCCCCGGCATCGCCGGACGACCCGCCGCGAGGGTCACGCGTCGACCGGCGGCGGCCCCTCCGGCCGACCGGACGAGCCCTCGCGGGCGTTCACCAGCCGCCCGAGCAGGCCGCTGAGGTCGTCGAGCTGGCGGATGTGGATGTCGCGCTGGACATAGGGGATGTCGATCGCCAACGCCTTGAGCTTCGCCATGATGGCGAAACGCAGGTCGCTCTCGACGCCGAAGACGTCGGTGACGACGCCGACGGTGCACACCAGACGGAACTCCAGCGCGCTGTCGCCGAAATTGACGAAGAAGGCCCCGGGTTCGGGGAAATTCAGCACCTTCGCATGCTCCCGGGCGCAGTCGAGGAGCACGTGACGCACCTGCTCCGGATCCGCGCCGTAGGCCACCCCGACGTTGATGACGCAACGACCGGTGAGATCGCGGTGCATCCAGTTCTTCACGTTGCCGGAGATCAACGACGAGTTCGGCACGATCAACGAGGCGCGATCGAAGGTCTCGATCTCGGTCGAGCGCACGTTGATCTTGCGGACGAAGCCCTTCTCCGCACCGATCTCGACGAGGTCGCCGGCCTTGATCGGCCGCTCGACGAGCAGGATCAGGCCGGAGACGAAGTTGTTGACGATCGACTGCAGGCCGAAACC
>CALMYM010000135.1 GCA_937873675.1 uncultured Alphaproteobacteria bacterium
GGGGGGGGGGCGGACGGGGTCCTTTGCCCCGGGGAAGGGGCCGGGGGCCGGGCCCCCGGGGAATGTGGGGGGGGAAAGGGCGGGCCCCGGCGGCGCCCGCCGCGACGAAGCCCGTCAGGTCGTATTCGGAAGCCGCGTCGACGATGACCGGCACGCCGCGGGCGTGCGCCACTTCGACGAAGGTTTCGAACGGCACCATGCCGTAGTGGGCGACGTGGTGGGAGACGACGTAGAGGGCGGCGGCGGTGCGTTCGCCGATCGCCCCGGCCACCTGATAGGCGTGCGACGAGGTCGCCTGACCGACTATGACCGGCTTCGCCCCGGCGAGGCGGATCGACTGGTCGAGCGGCGCGCCGTAGTCGACGAGATGGCCGGCCAGCACCACCACCTCGTCCTTCAGCCCCGCCGTGTCGGGCAGCCGCTCGATGGCGGCGAGATCGGCGCCGGTCATGGCGGCGGCGATCGCCAACGTGATGCCGGCGGCGGCGGGCGCGGGGGCGAAGCCGGCCTCCCCCCCGGGGGCTCGCGAGATCGCCCGGCTGGCGAGCCGGTGCAGATCGCCCATCTCGACGAACTGCGGCAAAAGCTCGGTCATCGCCGCGATCGCCTCGGGCACGACGATCGAAGCGCCGAGCGAGGTCATGGTGCCGGAGGTGTTGATCACCGGGCGCAGGCCGAGGCGTGGGCGCGGGTCGTGGTTCGACATCCGATGTCTCCTCAGGCGCGGTCTTCGATGGCGAAGATGGCTTCGATCTCGACGGTGATGCCGTCGGGGAGCGAGCCGTGGCCGACGGCGGAGCGGGCATGACGACCGGCCTCGCCGAAGACCGCGACGAGGAGGCTCGAACAACCGTCGATCACCTTCGGGTGGTCGCCGAATTCGGGCACGGCGTTGACCATGCCGAAGAGCTTGACGACGCGCTTCACCCGGCCGAGGTCGCCGAGTGCGGCCTGGGCCACGGCGAGCAGGTTGAGACCGGTGAGTTCGGCGTCGGCGCGAGCCCCGGCCACGTCGACGTCGCGGCCGACCTTGCCGATGCGGAGCTTGCCGTCGTGTTGGCGCGGTCCCTGACCCGAGAGATAGAGCAGGTCGCCGTGGATGGCATAGGGGATGTAGTCGGCGACCGGCTCGGGCGGCGGCGGCAACGTCAGGCCGAGAGCGGCGAGCCGATCGAGCGGCGAGGCCTGGGGGTGGATGGTCATGCGGGTTCGTCCACGATCGGGAGGGAAGAGGCGGCGTCGAGTTCGAAGCAGGCGACGGAGCGGCCGCCGCCGA
The DNA here is from genome assembly GCA_937873675.1 of uncultured Alphaproteobacteria bacterium. Lineage (GTDB taxonomy): Bacteria > Pseudomonadota > Alphaproteobacteria > Rhizobiales > Ancalomicrobiaceae > CALBKH01. The sequence goes on from CALMYM010000135.1 coordinate 1,277, forward strand.
GATCGACGAGGGGCGGCACCGTCGCCGCACAGGCTTCGTCGGCGAGCGGGCAGCGGGTGCGGAAGACGCAGCCCGAGGGCGGCGAGATCGGGCTCGGAATGTCGCCGCCGAGCGGGCGATGGATGCGCCGGCGGGTCGGATCGGGCTGCGGCGCGGCGGCGAGGAGCGCCTTGGTATAGGGATGGAGCGGGTTCGCCCGGATCTCGCGACTGGGGCCGCGCTCCATCACCCGCCCGAGATAGAGAACGACGATCTCGTCGCAGGCGTATTCGACCACCGTCAGGTCGTGCGAGATGAACAGCATGGTCAGGTCGAAGCGGCGGCGCAGATCCTCGAGCAGGTTCAAGACCTGCGCCTGGACCGACACGTCGAGGGCGGAGACCGGCTCGTCGGCGACGATGAAATCGGGCTCGACGGCGAGCGCGCGGGCGATGCCGATGCGCTGGCGCTGGCCGCCGGAGAACTCGTGCGGGTAGCGCGAGGCGTGATCGGCTTCGAGGCCGACGAGGTGGAGCAGGTCGGCGACCCGGTCGAGACGAGCCCGCCCCTTGGGAAAGCCGCGGGTGTCCAGCGCCTCGTCGATGATGGCGCGCACCGTCATCCGCGGGTCGAGGCTCGAATAGGGGTCCTGGAAGATGATCTGCAGGCGGCGGCGCCAGGCGCGCATCTCGCGCTCGGAGAGCGCGAAGATGTCGGTGCCGTCGAACATCATGGAACCCGCGGTCGGCTCGATCAGCCGCAGCAGCGCCCGCCCGACCGTGGTCTTGCCGGAGCCGGATTCACCGACCAGTCCGACGATGCGGCCGCGCGGGATCGTCAGGTCGACGTTCTCGACCGCATGGACGAGGCGCCCGTCGGGGAGACGGAAATGTTTGGTGAGGCCACGGACCTCGAGCAGCGGCGCGGCGGTCATGCGGCGTCCCTCCTCGAGCAGCGGACGACATGGTGGGGTCCGATCGGCTCCAGCACCGGATCGACCTCGCGGCAGGCCTCGACCGCGAGAGCGCAGCGCGGCGCGAAGGCGCAGCCGGGCGGCAGGCGGGTGATCGGCGGTACCGAGCCGGGGATGGCGGCGAGCGGCCGCCGGGTGCCGTCGGCCGCGACGTCGCGCGCGACGTTCGGCGTCGAGGCGAGCAACGCCCGGGTGTAGGGATGCGACGGCCGGGCGAAGATCTCTTCCACCGGTCCCTGTTCGACGACGCGGCCGGCGTACATCACCACCACCTCGTGGGCGATCTCGGCGACGACGCCGAGATTGTGGGTGATGAACAGGACGCTCATGCCGAGTTCGGCCTGGAGCCGTCGCATCAGTTCGAGGATCTGCGCCTGGATGGTGACGTCGAGCGCCGTCGTCGGCTCGTCGGCGATGAGCAGGCCCGGTCGGCAGGCGAGCGCCATGGCGATCATGACGCGCTGGCGCATGCCGCCGGACATCTCGTGGGGATAGGTGTCGATGCGGTTCTCCGGCGCCGGGATCTCGACGAGGCGCAAGAGCTCGATCACCCGGGCGCGCAGCTCGGCGCGAGAGATCTTCTCATGCAGCGCGATCATCTCGCCGATCTGATCGCCGACCCGCATCAGCGGATTGAGGCTGGTCATCGGCTCCTGGAAGATCATCGCGATCTCCGGCCCGCGGATGTCGCGGAATTCGGCGCGATCGAGCGTCGTCAGGTCGCGCACCCGGCCGTGGCGGTCACGGTGCAGGATCGTGCCGCCGGCGACGTGGCCGGGCGACGCGAGCAGCCCCATGATGGTGAGGCTGGTCACCGACTTGCCCGACCCGGATTCGCCGACGACCGCCACCGTGCGACCGCGCGGCAGGGTGAAGCTCACCCCGTCGACCGCCTTGGCGACGCCGCGACGGCCCGGGAAATGGGTCTTCAGATCCCGAACCTCGAGGATCACCTCGGGCGGGAGCCCCAAATCGGCGGGAGGCGCGGCGGCGGCGGCGTTCATTGCAGCCATCCGCAGTTGGGACAGGCGGCGCGGCCCTTCGGACCCTCCGGCGGGCGATGGCGATGGGCCTCGACAAGCGACGCGCCGATGATGGTGCGGCGCGGCTCGAAGAGCCGCTCGAGCCGGGCGGGGCGACCCTTCGAATCGCGCACTTCGAGCCGTTCGTCGACGACGTCGAAGAGGGTGAAGTCGGCCGTCGTCCCCTTGGTCAGGAAGCCGTCGGTCGGCTTGCGGATGGCGGCGCGCGGAGCCGTCGTCGCCCCTCGCACCACGGCCTCGAACGGCATACCGAGCGCCGAGAGCTTGGAGAGCGTCGTGGCGAGGTCCCAGACCGCGCCGTCGAGCGACCGC
>CALMYM010000136.1 GCA_937873675.1 uncultured Alphaproteobacteria bacterium
ACGAGCTTGGTGATCGGGCCGGAAACGGCCATCGGATAGTAGAAGCGGAGCTCGAGGTCCGCGGCCGAAGCCGGGGCGGTCGTGGCGGCGAACCCGGCTAAAGCGGCGGCGGCGAGGCCGCGACGGGTGAGGTCCGACATCGGGAAATTCCTTCTCGGGAGGAGGAAAGGGAGGAACGTCGGGGCGACCCGGCGGCGGCGCCGGGTCGCCGGATCTCGCGTCAGCGCCAGGACTTCAGGATCCGATCGGCTTCGCCCTGGGCGTCCTTCATCGCCTGCGCCGGGGTCTTCGATCCCGTGAGCGCCGCCTGGAGGCCGTCGTTGAAGGCCTTGGTGACGCGCTGGTTGTCGTGGGTGGAGAGCTCGGCGACGGCGTGTTCGAGCTGGTCGCGGGCGACCTCCGCCGGCGGGAAGTCGGCGGCGTAGGCCTTCATCTCGGCGGTCGCCCAGGCGGCCGGCGAGGTGGCGACGTAGCCGGTGGCGATCGACCAGTCGGCGGCGCGCTCCGGCGTCGTCATCCACTTGACGAACTCGACCACGGCCTTCTGCTGCTCGGGGCTCGAGCCCTTGAACAGATAGAAGTTGCCGCCGCCGGTCGGGGTGCCGCGACGCTTCTCGGCCGGCAGCATGGCGACGCCGAACGCGAACGTCGCGTTCTTGCGCACGTTGGTGAGGTTGCCGGTGGTCTGCCACATCATCGCGGTCTTCCCCTCGAGGAAGTCCTTGGGCGTGGTGCCCCATTCGACGATGCCGGTCGGGTGGACCTTGTCCCTGGTCGACAGGTCGACCCAGTACTGCAGCGCCTCGACCACCTTCGGGTCGTCGAAGGCGACCTTGGTGCCCTCTTCGTTGGCGAGGATCGCACCGTTCTGGGTGGAGAGGCCCTGGAACAGCCAGTAGGGGAAGCCGGAGGACGGGATCTCGATGCCCCAACGGGTGACGTTGCCGGCGGCGTCGCGCTTCGTCGTCTTGGCGGCGAAGTCACGCATCTCGGCCCAGGTCGCCGGCGCCTTTTCGGGATCGAGGCCGACCTCCTTGAAGACGTCCTTGTTCCAGTACATGACCACGGTCGAGCGCTGGAAGGGGATGCCCCAGGTCTTGCCGCCGGTGCGGCTGTTGGCCATGAAGCCGGGATAGAAGCCGTCGAACCACGCCTTCGCGTCCTTGCCGGCCGCTTCGTCGAAGGGCAGGATCGCGTCTTCGTCGATGAAGGTGAACATGTCGGTCGACAGCGCCACGGCGACGTTGGGGGCGTTGCCGCCCTTCACCGCGGTCAGGATCTTCGCGGTGGTGTCCTGGTAGGAGCCCGAATAGACCGCCTCGACCTTCACCCCCGGGTGGTCCTTCTCGAAGCCGGCGACGAGACCGTCGACGATCTTGGTCACCGGACCACCGACGGCGACCGGATAGTAGAAGGTGATCTTCGTCTCGGCGGCGGCCGGCGCGACGCCGGCGAGGAGCGTGCCCGCGAGGAGCGAAGCGGCGAGAAGGGTGCGGCGCGTGGTCTTCATGCTCTGACGCTCTCTCTGTTCGTGGAAGCGAGATCGGCGGCGCCGAGGCGGCGGCCGGTGACGGGGTCGAAGCGGTGCTCGTGGGCGGGGCTCCAGGCGAGCCCGACGGTCTCGCCGATGCGGGCGCCGACGCGACCGGGGTGGCGCACCGCGAAGGCGTCGCCGTCGTCGGTCGAAACCGCGACGACGGTGTCGGCGCCGTGATACTCGAGGGCGCCGATGCGGCCGACGCGGTGGCCGGCGTGCGGCTCGACCAGATCGACGTGTTCGGCGCGCACCCCGCGCAGCGTCGGCTCACCGCGCTCGTCGTCGGCGGCGAAGAGGTTCATCGCCGGCGAGCCGACGAAGCGGGCGGTGAAGACCGTCGCGGGACGCTCGTAGAGCTCGGCCGGGGCGCCCTGCTGCTCGATCCGCCCCTCGTTCATCAGCACCACCTTGTCGGCCATGGTCATGGCCTCGACCTGGTCGTGGGTGACGTAGAGCATGGTCATGCCGAGGCGCTGCTGCAGCGCCCGGATCTCGAGGCGCATCTCGGCGCGGAGCTTGGCGTCGAGGTTGGAGAGCGGCTCGTCCATCAGGCAGATCGGCTGTTCGCCGGCAATGGCGCGGGCGAGCGCGACGCGCTGGCGCTGGCCGCCGGAGAGCTGCGACGGCTTGCGCTCGAGATAGGGCTCGAGGCCGGTCATCGCCGCCACGCGAGCGAGCCGCTCGGCCCGGGTCACCTTCGGCACGCCGCGCACCTCGAGGCCGAAGACGATGTTCTTGGCGACCGAGAGATGGGGAAAGAGCGCGTAGGACTGGAAGACCATCGAGATCCGCCGGTCCTTCGGCGCCAGCCCGCCGACGTCGGCGTCGGCGACGAAGATACGCCCGCCGCACGGCTGCTCCAGGCCGGCGACGAGGCGCAGCGTCGTCGACTTGCCGCAACCCGAGGGGCCGAGGAGGACACAGAGTTCGCCGGATCCGACCTCGAAGTCGATCGCGTCGACGGCCGCGCGGCCGTCGAAGGTCTTGGTCAGTCCCTCGATGCGTACAGCCGACAAGGCTCCCTCCTTCTGCGACGTTGGTCGCAGGAGGGTTAGGCGCTTCGGACAACAGTTTGATGTCGCCGCCGTCGGGTCCGATCGATCCGGCGTTCTGCCGGCGAACGGCGACGGGCCGGCATGACGTTCACGGTATCGTCACATGGACGGTCGAGAGCTTGGATGGGCGGCCCTCTCGGTCGGGAACCCGCCGCCCTCCCCTCACCCTCGATCGCCGCGCCGCCTCGGAGATCTCGAATGCTCGACGCCTCCGATCCGCCGCGCGCGACGCCCGCCCCGATGGGCGAGGTCGAGGGCCAGCCGGGACTGGTCTGGGCCTATCGGTTCGACACCGAGGGGATGGCGCGCGCACTCGGCGGTCGCGAGATCGCCGCGGCGCTCGCCGCCGAAAGCGGCTGGGTGTGGCTCCACTTCAACCTCGCCGACACGCGCGCCCGCGCCTGGATCGAGGAGAAGGCGCCTCTGACGGATTCGGCCAAGGAGCTGTTGCTCGAGGCCGACGACCACCTCTGCCTGATCGCCGAGGACGACACGCTGATGGGGGTCTTCGCCGACTTCCGCCGCGAGTTCGATCACGACACCCGCGACATCGCGCGGCTGAAATTCGCGCTGCATCGCCGCACCCTGATCACCGGTCGCCGGCAGGCGCTGCAATCGGTCGACGAAGTGCGCCGGGCGTTGCGCGGCGGGTCGACCTTCGAGAGCGGCGAGGTGCTGCTCGAGCATCTCTTCGACACCTTCGCCGCCCAGGTCGGGACGATGACGCGCGAACTCGTCCGTCAGCTCGAGGCGATCGAGGATCGCGTCGTCGACGACGCCGTCGATCCGGAGGACCTCCGGGTCGGGCCGTTGCGCCGCACCGCGCTCCGCCTCGCCCGTCAGGTCGGCGCGCTGCGTCTCCACTTCACCGCGCTCGTCGACAATCCCGAGCGCGAGCTCCCCGAGGACGTCTTCGCCATGACCGAACGGGTGGCGCTGCGCCTCACCTCGATCGGCCGCGACGTCGAGGCGATCCAGGAGCGCGCCCGAATCATCCAGGAAGAAGCCGCCGCCAAATCCGCCGCCCACATGAACCGGCAGCTCCAGACCCTGTCGGTGCTGACCGCCCTGTTCATGCCGGCGACCCTCGTCACCGGTCTCTTCGGCATGAACACCCACGGCCTGCCGTTCGGCTCGGACGAGACCGGATTCTGGTGGGCGACGGTCGTCGCCGCCGGCGGGTCGGGCGCCGTCTATCTGGTGCTGAAACACATCGGCATCATGAAGTGACGAAGCCGCGCCACACCGTCGCGGGCCGATCGAGACCCCACGGCGCGTCTTCCGGCGTCACAAAACCGTAGTCGGACCCGCTTAAGCGAAGAGCATCGAAAAAACACGGACCCTCCGGCCCCGGCCGGACGAACCGGGCGTGCACCCACGCCCCGGAAGGGAGATCCGCATGCTCACGATCGAGCGCCTCACTCGTCGCTTCGGCGATTTCGTCGCGGTCGACGCCGTCGATCTCGAGATCCCCGCCGGGCAGATGGTCGGCGTCATCGGCCGCTCCGGCGCCGGCAAGTCGACCCTGCTCCGCATGATCGACCGCCTAGTCGAACCGAGTGAGGGCCGGATCGCCTTCGAGAGCCGCGAGATCACGGCTCTGAAGGGGGCGTCGCTGCGCCACTGGCGGCGCGATTGCGCCATGGTGTTCCAGCAGTTCGCCCTGATCGACCGGCTCGACGTCCTCACCAACGTGATGATGGGCCGTCTCGACCACATGCCCGAATGGCGATCGTTCCTGAAGCTGTGGTCCGCCGACGACAAGGCGATCGCGCTGTCGGCCCTCGAGCTCTTCGACATCGCCGCGCTCGCCGCCAATCGTGCCGGCAGCCTCTCCGGCGGTCAGCAGCAGCGCGTCGCCATCGCCCGCGCGCTGGTCCAGGAACCGCGCGTCATCCTCGCCGACGAGCCGATCGCGTCGCTCGATCCGCGCAACACCAAGGTGGTGATGGATGCGTTGCTGCGGGTGAACCGCGACTTCGGCATCACGGTTCTCACCAACCTCCATTCCATCGATCTGGCCAAGCGTTATTGCGACCGACTGATCGGTATGAAGGCCGGTCGTGTCGTCTTCGACGGCACGCCCCGCGATCTCACCGACGCGGTGGTGCGCGATCTCTACGGGCTCGAGGCGGCCGACGTCATCGAGATCCCCGCGGCCGGCGATCCCACCCCGGACGAGATCCGGGCCGCCTGGGACGCCGAGCGCGCCCGCGAACCGGTGTGACCGCCGGCTACCCCCATCACCCCACGCACATCCGTCCCGCGCGGCAGGCCGCCGCTCGGACACTCTCGAGAGGAGCAATCCCCATGATCGACCGTCGTTCCGTGCTCGGCCTCGCCGCCGCCGCCGTCGCCTTCACCCTGACCCCGGCTGCCGCCCAGGATTGGAAGGCCAAGTATCCGGAAATCGTCTTCGGCAAGATCCCCGACGAGAACGCCTCGGGCGTCACCGAGCGCTACGGACCGCTGATGGACTTCCTCTCCAAGGAACTCGGCGTCAAGGTGACCCTGCGTATCGCCCAGGACTATGCCGCGGTGATCGAGGGCCAGCGCGCCGGTCAGATCCACATCGGCTTCTACGGCCCGGCCTCCTACGCCCGCGCCACCCTGGTCGGTGCCAAGATCGAGCCGGTCGCCATCGAAGTGAACGCCGACGGCACCAAGGGCTACTACTCGGTCTTCTACGTGAAGAAGGACAGCCCCTACACCAAGATCGAGGATCTGAAGGGCAAGAACCTCGGCCTCGTCGACCCGAACTCGACCTCGGGCAACAACGTGCCGCGCTTCGCCCTCGACAAGATGAAGATCGAGCCGGAGAGCTATTTCTCGAAGGTCGTCTACACCGGCAGCCACGAGAACGCGGTCATCGCGCTGTCGCAGGGCACGGTCGACGTCGCCGCCAACTGGTGGAACGACGAGAACGAGTCGAACCTCAAGCGCATGGAGCGCAAGGGGATGGCCAAGTACGACGACTACCGGATCATCTTCAAGTCGTCGCAGATCGTGAACTCGCCGATCGCCATCCTGTCCGACCTGCCGGCGGACATGAAGACCGCGATCTCGAGCGCCCTCCTCGCCTTCCCGGTCAAGGACCCGGAAGCGTTCAAGAAGATGACCGACGGCAAGCAGAAGCCGTGGGCGCCGGTCGACCACGAGGCCTACAAGCCGGTGATCGAGCTGATCTCCTTCGTGGACAGCCTGCGCAAGAAGAAGTCCTGAACCTCGGAACGAAGAGACCCGTCGGCACACGCCGGCGGGTCCCGCGGGTGATCGCCCCGAATTCGGGTTCGCCTTCGGTCGTGCCCGCTCGGGTTCTCACCCCGTTCGCCGGCTTCGCCGGCTCCAACCGGTCCCGACGCCCATGCCGACGACGCTTCCCCGCCTGCCAGAAGAGCGATTGCGGCCGCTCGCCGCCGCTCATGCCGCCGCCGTGCGAGAAGTGCGTGTGAAGACGCTCGCCTCCTTCGCCGTCCTCGCGGTCGTCGTCGTCGTCGCCGCCTGGTTCGCCGAGGTCGACATCGTCAAGATGGCGAGCCGGATCGGTACCGTCGGCGACTATGTCGGTCGCATCTTCACGTTCGACAGCGGCGCCCATGTCGGCCGTCCGGTCATCGTCGCGCCGGGCGAATGGATGTGGGGCCTGTCGCATTGGGCGAGGCTGATCGGCGACACGCTGCTCATCGCCTATGCCGGCACTCTTCTCGGGGCGGTGGCCGCGTTCTTCCTGTCGTTCATGGCGGCGCGGAACCTCGGGCGCCATCCGATGGTGCGCGTCGGGGTCAAGCGCCTGCTCGAATTCTGCCGCACCGTGCCGGAACTGGTCTTCGCCCTGATCTTCGTCATCGCCTTCGGTCTGGGGCCGATGCCGGGCGTCCTCGCGCTCGCCATCCACACCACCGGCGCGCTCGGCAAGCTCTTCTCCGAGGTGGTCGAAAACGTCGACATGAAGCCGATCGAGGGCACGACCGCCACCGGAGGCTCGTGGTGGCAGACGGTGCGTTTCGCCGTCGTGCCGCAGGTCGCCTCGAATTTCGCGTCCTATGCGCTGCTGCGCTTCGAGATCAACGTGCGCGGCGCTTCGGTGATGGGCTTCGTCGGCGCCGGCGGCATCGGCCAGGATCTGATCGAGGCGATCCGCAAGTTCTATTACGCCGACGTCTCGGCCATCCTGGTGCTGATCATCCTCACCGTCATGGCGATCGATCTCGCCACCGAACGGTTGCGCCATCACCTGATCGCCACGGAGGCTCGGGCATGAGTGTCGTCATCCGCACCTCCGGCGACCTCGACGGGCCGATGTCCGACACCCGACGGATCCGCGGCGCTCTCGGCCCGATGGCGCGGGAGAACCGCGCCGCGCTCGAGAAGCGTCATCCCGCGATCTTCGCAGGCTCGCGCCTCGGGCGCGCGGCGACCACGGCGATCTTCGCCGGACTCCTCGGCCTGCTCGTCTTCGCGCTGTGGCGGCTGGAGTTCTCCTTCGCCCGGATCGGTGCCGGCATCGGCCAGCTCCTCCACTTCCTGACGCTGATGGTGCCGCCGTCGGCCGGGACCTGGGCGCGCTTCTGGTTGTTCCTCCACTCGCTCGGCGAGACGGTGGCGATCGCTCTGCTCGGCACGCTGGCCGCCGCCGTGCTCGCTTTCCCCCTCGGTTTCCTGGCGGCGAAGAACGTGGTGGCTCAACGGGTGCTGCATTTCTTCGCCCGGCGCTTCCTCGACACCATCCGCGGCGTCGACACGCTGATCTGGGCGCTGATCTGGATCAACGTCGTCGGCCTCGGTCCCTTCGCCGGCATCCTCGCCATCATGAGTTCGGACTTCGGCGCCTTCGGCAAACTGTTCTCCGAGGCGATCGAGGCGGTCGACCGCAAGCCGATCGAGGGGGTCGCTTCGACCGGCGGCTCGCGTCTGGCCGAAATCCGTTTCGGCATCCTGCCGCAGATCCTGCCGGTGATCGCCGGGCAGGTGCTCTATTACATCGAGAGCAACACCCGCTCGGCCACCATCATCGGCATCGTCGGGGCGGGCGGCATCGGCATGTTCCTCTCGGAAGCGATCCGCACCCTCGAATGGCAGCAGGTGTCGCTCCTGGTGGCGATGATTCTCGTCGCCGTGGCGGTGATCGACCAGATCTCGTCGCGCATCCGCTTCGCGATCATCGGCGAGCGGCGCATCGAGACGTGAGCGGGCGGGCCGCCTGACGTGATCGGTTCCGTGCGCGATGGTTCGAGACGGCGCGCGACGCGCGCCTCCTCACCATGAGGCGCTTTGGGAAGTAGCTGCAAAAACAAGCGCCTCATGGTGAGGAGAGCGGCACTGCCGCTCGTCTCGAACCATCGCGCACGGACCTTCGACAGGATTGACGGCGGGCCCTGCCGCCGCCCCTCACCCCACCGTCACCCGCACCCGGTCGCCGGCGAAGCGGGCGCGGGCCCACTGGATCGGGCGACCGTCGAGATCGGTGTTGACGCAGTCGATCTCGATCACCGGACGGCCGACGGCGATCTCCAGCCGTTCGGCGTCGATCGCGTCGGCGATGCGGGCGCCGATGCGGGTCTCGGCGCGGACGTAGTCGGCGACCCCGGCCGCGCGGAAGGCGGCGGTGAACGATCCGGTCTCGCGATAGACCTTCGCCACGTCGGGAAAGCGATCCGCCGGAAAGGCGGAGACCGCCCAGGAGATCGGCACGCCGTCGGCGCGCCGCGTCGTCTCCAGCCGGATCACCGGGGTGCCGAGGGGAAGCCGCAGCGCCTCGCCGATCAGCGGCGAGGCCGGTTCGCGCGTTTCGGCCAACAGTTCGCCGGAGGGTTCGCGCGCCTGGGCGACGACGATGTCGGAGAAGCGGGTGCGGGCACCGATCGGATAGGTGAGCGGCGGGCGTTCGACATAGGTGCCGGAGCCCTGCTGGGCTCGGACGAGACCGCGCTCGGCGAGGTCGCGCAGCGCCTGGCGCACGGTGTGGCGGTTGACGCCGAAGCGCAGGGCGAGTTCGCCCTCGGTCGGCAGGCGGGCGCCCTCCGCCCAGGTGCCGTCGGTCATGCCGCTCTCGAGGATCTCGGCCACCTGTCGCCACATGGCGATGCCCTTGCCGCGCGCCAGCATCTTGCCCCCGTCGTCATCGGTCCGTCGCCCGAGTCGGTCATCGATCGTGGCACGGCACCGTCACAAAAGTATAATCGTCTAGATCTATATACATTTCATGAAAGGTCGGCTCGCCCCCTCGGGAAGCGCCGGCGACCGGTTTCAGCGGAGGGATCATGACCCCGATCGAAACGACAGCTGCCGCCGCCGCTCCGGGCGGGGGTGGGGACGACGTCGGCGCCCGTCGGGCGGTGATGGCGTTGGTGGCGAAGGCGACCGCCTTCGAACTGAGAGCGGTGCGCGATCTCGCCCCCGAGGGTGTCGTCGATCTGCGTCCGCCGGAGACCGGGCTGGTCATGCTGCGGGGTCGCATCGGCGGGGGCGGCGGGCCGCGCCACCTCGGCGGGGCGGCCCGCGCCCCCCCCGCGGGGCGCCTGCCGTCTGGGGGGGCCGGCTTCGGCCATGTCCTCGGCCGCGATCGGGCGAAGGCGCGCGACGCGGCGCTCGTCGACGCGCTGTGGGTCGAGGGCGGGAGCCGAGACCGGCTGGACCGGGAGATCCTGGCGCCGCTCGCCGCCCGTCTCGCCCGCGACACGGCACGGCACGCCGCGGAGGTCGCGGCCACCCGCGTCGACTTCTTCACCCTGGTGCGCGGAGACGACTGATGGCCCCCTCCTCTTCCGCCTTCACCGTCGCGATCGCCCCGGGTTTTCGCGATCCGGTGTTCCAGTCGCAGGCGACCTTCCGCGCCGTCCTCGATGCGCTGGCCGAGCCGGGCAGCGAGCGTGCGGTCACGGGCATCGCCGAGGCCCCCGTTCCCCTGTCGCCCGTCGCCGCGGCGGTGATCGCGACGCTCGCCGACTTCGAGACGGCGGTTTTGCGCGACACCGCCCTGCGCACCCCGGAGAACGAGGCGGGGCCCCCCCTCCCCACCGGCGCCGACAAGGTCCTCCCCTATCTCCGCACCGCCCCCGAGGAAAATCCCGCCATGGGCTGGCGGGCAGTGCGACTCGGGCTCGACCGGCCGGGCCTGCTCAGGCGCCAGATCCGGGCGCTCCTCCAC
>CALMYM010000137.1 GCA_937873675.1 uncultured Alphaproteobacteria bacterium
AACTTCGTCAGTGAAGGCAAGCCCGAACGGGCGTCGGCCGGTCAGGCCGTAATGCTGATGAAATTCGGACGAGTCCGAATTTCATCAGCCGAGTATAAGATCGCTTCGATCGCCTCATCGAGTGACGATCGATCGCGATACCGGTGACCATCCTTCGATGATCACCGCCGTCGAAACGATCGTCTCAACCGCCCCGATCACGCGGCGCGGAGGTTTTCCGCCGAGCTCTTGCCCGACCGGCGGTCGGTGACGATCTCGTAGGTCACCTTCTGGCCGTCGGAGAGGCCCATGAGGCCCGCACGCTCGACCGCCGAGATGTGGACGAAAACGTCGGCACCGCCCGCGTCGGGGGTGATGAAGCCGAATCCCTTGGTGGCGTTGAACCACTTGACGGTTCCGTTGTTCATGTCTTGTCCTTTCGTGGACGCATAGCAGAATGGAGGAACGCCGAAGCATTCCGCTCGTTGTTCATCGATGTCGTGGAGGTAAGAAACGGCCCGCAGCGTTCATCTGACGTCGTACGGCACCGGCCAATTCGGCCAAAACTCGATGCGGCTTATCTATATGTGAATCGTGTTCGAAACAAGGCCCGAGTTCGACTTCCTCAGTGACGGCCTACGGATACGACCAGCGCGGGAACGAAAATCGGATTCGACGATGTGCGGAACCAGCCGGCCGCCGAATCCGGAAACCGAGAGGGTTCATTTTCCGCACCGGCGCCACCACGAGCGACGGCCCACCGAGATCGAGCAGGATCGTTCGACCGTCGAGCGCGGGTTCGCCCCGAGATTTCCCCCGATTCGCGGCATTTTCACCCGCGCGCTCCTCCCCGGGGGTGACGAGGATCACCCTTGCGCCTTCCGCGCGCGAAACGGCACCGAGCGACTCGACGATCTCGCCCTTACCGATGGTCTTGCGGAGCCTGTCGGGAACGCGAACGCGAAACTGCCGGACGTCTCCAGCCGAGAAACTCCGCGCGCTCTGGCCATCCGGTCGTCGCCTTGTGTGGCGCCGTCGAGTTGCAGAGCCGCTTCGTAACCCTTTGATTTCCGGGGTTTCCCAGCCATTTCGACAGCATGGTGGGAGAATGGCGGAGAGGGTGGGATTCGAACCCACGGTACGCTTGCACGTACAACGGTTTTCGAGACCGCCCCGATCGACCACTCCGGCACCTCTCCGCGAGAAACTCGGGTCGAACGAGCGTCGTCCCTATACACAGGGCGAAACGGAGTGACAAGCCCCGTGCGCATCGCGATCGGTCGGGTCGCGAAGTCCTGCTAAGGAGGCGGGCTTCCGAGCCGCGCCCCGGGCCGTCGGAGAGCCCGACGGGGGGGCGACCATCGCCCCCGATCCGAGCCGGATCAGCGGAACCGCGCGTCGCAGCAATAGAGCTGAACGTTGTCGCAGTACCGTCCCGAACACCGCAGGCCGGCGACGAAAGCACCCTGTCGGCACATCTCCGAATTCGGTTTCTCCTCGGAGAAGCTGCGCGACCAGTAGCAACGTCCCGAGTTCGTCACCCGTGGATGCGACACGATCCGCAGGCTGGTGTCGTCGCAATGCTCGCCGCGGCACTGGAGATCCTGGACGAACCCTTCCGTCGAGGCGAACTCGAACCGCCCGGGTTCTTCCGAGATCCACGGCGACCACCGGATCAGCCGCATGTCGGCTTCGGCGGCGCGTGTCGAGGTTCCGTAGTCCCAGGTGAACCGACAACACCGCACCGACTTCTTGTCGCAATAGCTGCCGAAACAGGTGAACCCCTAGGCGAGATGGGCGCCCGAGCAGGCCTGGACGTAGAGCGGCGCCCGGCCGAAGGGCCAGATCGCCTTCGGGTTGCGTCGGTCGACGATGCTGAATTCGTTGAGTTCAAAGCCCGAGCGACGATACTTCTCCGCCAGGACACCCTCCCGCCGGATCTCTTCGAATTCACTCGTGGGGATCTTCTTCGAGCCGGAATGGATCGGCGGCGAGTTGTAACAACTGTTCTCCGCGTCGCCTCTCGTCTGCGCGCCGGCCGAACCGGTATACCCGGCCACCCCGAAGACTACGAGACACCCCAGGAGCAGGATCCGCCACGGCTTCGAATACGAACGCTGTTTCATGTCGCATCCTCCCGGATCTCGTCGACCCCGACGTCGACGGGCAACCCGATCGAACACGGGGCCGGTCCATCGCGCCTCGCTCTTCGTTTCGCGGGCTGGGCCGTGGCCGGAAGGACGAGGACGGGTGACCGTCGCCGCCGGAAGGAGCTGGAGGGGAGATCGCCATCGGCCCCCTCCGAGACGGTGGCGGGCCGTGGAAATTATCGGACGACGGAACCGTTCGCACAACGGGTCAGAACTTGCACCGCAGGGTGATGCGCAGCCGGTTCGCGCAGAAGGCGAACCGCGAAACGACGTGTCGTCGGCGTCTCCCCGCATCGGCGACGCAGTTCTTCGGTGATCCGGTTCCCGGAAAGAAGAAATTCTGCGAAACCTTCCGCTGATCGCGCAGCCGGCGCGCCCACGGCCGGCGGGGCGCGGTCGATCGTGGCGGGGCGAGCGTCGATGCTTCGGCGAGGATGTTCGATGTCCGGACGCGGCGTCTCCCGGACGCCGCGTACCACCCCGAAAAAGAAAAAGCGGCGGAAATCCGCCGCTCGTCTCGAGGGTGATGGTGCCCAGGAGAGGACTCGAACCTCCACTCCTTGCGGAACACGGACCTGAACCGTGCGCGTCTACCAATTCCGCCACCTGGGCAACGGCGGCGTGATTACGGGCTGGCGAGGCGCTTGTCAATCGCTTCGCGTCGCCTCCTCCCCGCTTTCGTCGAAGGTCGTGGCGTTGCGGCTTCACAGGAGGCGCACGGAAGGCTAAACAGCGGCGATCTCATTTCGAGACGACGAGGTTCTCGCGCATGTCCGCTCCCCTCAACGGTTCCGCCCAGGGTCGACTCGTCACCGTCTTCGGCGGCTCGGGTTTCGTCGGCCGCCAGGTCGTTCGCGCTCTCGCCCGCCGCGGCTGGCGCATTCGCGCCGCGGTGCGCCGCCCCGATCTCGCCGGTTCGCTCCAGCCCTGCGGCAATCCCGGCCAGATCGCCGCCGTCCAGGCCAACGTCCGCCGCGAACACGCCTGGTCGGTCGAACGCGCCATCGAAGGCGCCGACGCGGTGGTCAATCTCGTCGGCCTCCTGGCGCAGGGCGGCAAGCAGACCTTCGACGACGTCATGGCCGACGGCGCCCGGCTGATCGCCGAGAAGACCAAGGCCGCCGGTCTCGACCGCATGGTCCACGTCTCGGCGATCGGCGCCGACGCCAACGGTGGCGCCGCCTATGCCCGCGCCAAGGCGGCCGGCGAAGCCGCGGTGCTCGCCATCCTGCCGAATTCGGTCGTGCTGCGCCCCTCGGTGATCTTCGGACCCGACGACGGCTTCTTCAATCTGCTCGGCTTCCTCGCCTCGCTGTCGCCGGTGATGCCGCTGATCGGCGGCGGCGCGACCCGCTTCCAGCCGGTCTTCGTGCGCGACGTCGCCGAAGCCGTGGCGAACGCGGTGGAAGGCGGAGCGAAGCCCGGCGCCGTCTACGAGCTCGGCGGACCCGAGGTGAAGACCTTCCGCGAATGCGCCGAGGCGGTGTGCACCGCCACCCATCGCAAGCGCCTGATGGTGCCGCTGCCCTTCGCGCTCGCCAAGTTCCAGGCCCGCTTCCTGCAGCTGCTGCCGAAGCCGCTGCTCACCGTCGATCAGGTCGAACTGCTCAAGACCGACAACGTCGTGTCGGACGCCGCGGCCGCCGAGGGACGCACCCTGGCCGGGCTCGGCATCGAGCCGACCTCGATCGAGGCCGAACTCGACGCCTATCTCTGGCGCTTCCGCCCGCACGGCCAGTTCGACCGCAAGCCGGCGTGAGGACGGGCCGACGAAGCTTCGCTCGTTCGAAGCTTCGCGAGCCGAGTATGAGACGGCGAACCGATCCGACCCTGCGACGAGGCCCCACGCGGGCCTCGTTCCGTTTCGCCCCCCCCCGCCACCATCGCGAGCGGTGCGGCGCTTGTCCGCCGCGCGTCACCGGCCTATAGGGGAAGACCGAGCTCCGGCGATCGCCGCCCGAGCCGCCGATGGCACCGATGCTGACGCTCCACCACCACCCCTTCTCCACCGCGAGCCGCTTCGTCCGTCTGGTCGCGGCCGAATACGGCCTCTCCCTCGATCTCGTGGTCGAGAAGCCCTGGGAACGGCGGCGCGATTTCCTGATGCTCAACCCCGCCGGCACCCTGCCGGTGCTGGTGGAGAACGACGGCCCGCCGATCTGCGGCGCCTCGGTCATCATGGAATATCTCGACGAGACGCGCGGCTACGCCATGGGCGACCGCCGCCTGATGCCGAACCACGCCGAGACCCGCGCCGAGGTGCGCCGTCTCGTCGACTGGTTCCTCGGCAAATTCGACGCCGAAGTCGTCGGCTATCTCGTCCACGAGAAGATCTTCAAGCTGGAGATCCCGCGCGACAAGGGTGGCGGCGAACCCGATTCGGCGGTGCTGCGCGCCGCCCGCGCCAACATCCGCCATCACCTGAAGTACATCGGCTGGCTCACCGCCACCCGCGACTGGCTCGCCGGCGGTCGGATCTCCTTCGCCGACCTCGCCGCCGCCGCCGCACTGTCCTGTGTGGACTATCTCGGCGAAGTGCCGTGGGACGCCGACGAGACCACCCGGGCGTGGTACGGCCTGATCAAGTCGCGGCCGTCGTTCCGCCCGCTGCTCGCCGATCGCATCCTGGCGATCCCGCCGGCCTCCACCTACGCCGATCTCGATTTCTGAGCCGCCATGCCGTCGATCGCCGCTCCGCACCGTCCCTTCGTCGTCGCCATCGACGGTCCCGCCGCCGCCGGCAAGGGCACGCTCGCCCTGGCGCTGGCCGAGCACCTCGGCCTGCCTCATCTCGACACCGGCCTGCTCTATCGCGCCATCGGCAAGCTGATGGCGCTGCGCGGCTTCGATCTCGACGACGCCGAACTCGCCGGCGAGTTCGCCCGCAACCTCGATCCCGACGATCTGAAGCGCCACGACCTGCGCGGCCGCGAGGCCGGCGAGCTCGCCTCGCGCGTCGCCGTCCACCCGCCGGTGCGCGAAGCGCTGGTCGACTTCCAGCGCGCCTTCGCCGCCCGCGACCCCGGCGCCGTCCTCGACGGCCGCGACATCGGCACGGTGATCTGCCCCGATGCGACGGTGAAGATCTTCGTCACCGCCTCGCCCGAGGTGCGCGCGCGCCGCCGCACCGACGAGCTTCTCGCCAAGGGCCGCGACGTCGACTATGCCCGCATCCTCGAGGAGACGCGCGAACGCGACGATCGCGACAGCAATCGTGCCGTCGCGCCGCTGAAACCGGCGGCCGATGCGGTGGTGCTCGACACCTCGAACCTCGACCGCGAGGCGGCACTTTCCGCCGCGCTCGCCATCGTCGCCGCGAAACGCGCCGCCGAGGGCTGATTTCCGCCGTATCACGCTTGCTCGAGGCCGGCGCATCCGCTATGGAACGCCGGTTCACGCGGGATCGCGGCCTTCGAGGCCCGAACTCGTGCGGACGGACATCCGGTTTCATCGTCGTTCGCCGGCGCCGGCCCGTGGGGAGAACTCCACGGCAGGTCCCCCACCCACGGGGATCCGGACATGATCGAACCGCCCCACGACACCAACCCGCCGGCGCACGCCGTATTCGGCACCAGGAGTTTCAATGTCTCAGATGAACCCCACCCGCGACGAATTCGCCGCCCTTCTCGAAGAGTCCCTCGAGCAGTCGAACCTCTACGAAGGGACGGTCGTCAAGGGCAAGATCGTCGCGATCGAGAAGGACCTCGCGGTCATCGACGTCGGCCTCAAGGTCGAAGGTCGCGTCGCGCTCAAGGAATTCGGCGCCCAGGGCCGCGACGGCGGCCTCAAGGTCGGTGACGAGGTCGAGGTCTATCTCGACCGTGTCGAGAACGCTCTCGGCGAAGCCGTCATCTCCCGCGAGAAGGCGCGCCGCGAAGAGAGCTGGACCCGTCTCGAGGAGGCCTTCGCCAAGAACGAGAAGGTCACCGGCCTCATCTTCAACCAGGTCAAGGGTGGCTTCACCGTCGACCTCGACGGCGCCGTGGCGTTCCTGCCGCGCTCCCAGGTCGACATCCGTCCGGTCCGCGACGTCGGCCCGCTGATGCACGTGCCGCAGCCCTTCCAGATCCTCAAGATGGACAAGCGCCGCGGCAACATCGTCGTGTCGCGTCGTACCGTTCTGGAAGAGACCCGCGCGGAGCAGCGTTCCGAGCTCGTCCAGAGCCTGCAGGAAGGCCAGATCGTCGACGGCGTGGTCAAGAACATCACCGACTACGGTGCGTTCGTCGACCTCGGCGGCATCGACGGCCTGCTGCACGTCACCGACATCGCGTGGCGCCGCATCAACCATCCCTCCGAGGTGCTCACGATCGGTCAGACCGTCCGGGTCCAGATCATCCGCGTCAACCCGGAGACCCACCGCATCTCGCTCGGCATGAAGCAGCTCGAGGCGGATCCGTGGGACGGCATCGTCGCCAAGTATCCGGTCGGTGCGAAGTTCGCCGGTCGCGTGACCAACATCACCGACTACGGCGCCTTCGTCGAACTGGAGCCGGGCATCGAAGGCCTGATCCACGTCTCCGAGATGTCCTGGACCAAGAAGAACGTCCATCCGGGCAAGATCGTCTCCACCTCGCAGGAGGTCGACGTGATGGTGCTCGAGGTCGATCCGGTCAAGCGCCGCATCTCGCTCGGCCTCAAGCAGACCCTGGCCAACCCGTGGGAGACCTTCGTCGAGAAGTATCCGCCGGGCACCGTGGTCGAGGGCGAGGTCAAGAACAAGACCGAGTTCGGTCTGTTCGTCGGTCTCGACGGCGACGTCGACGGCATGGTCCACCTCTCCGACCTCGACTGGAACCGTCCGGGCGAGCAGGTCATCGAGGAGTTCCGTCGCGGCGACCGCATCAAGGCGGTGGTCCTCGACGTCGACGTCGACAAGGAGCGCATCTCGCTCGGCGTCAAGCAGCTCGCCGGCGACCCCTTCGAGAAGGCCGGCGACATCCGTCGCGGCGCCATCGTCACCTGCGAAGTGACCGAGGTGAAGGATTCGGGCCTCGACGTGAAGATCGTCGACACCGAGTTCTCGACCTTCATCAAGCGCTCCGAGCTCGCCCGCGAGCGTGGTGACCAGCGTCCGGACCGCTTCGCCGTCGGCGAGCGCCTCGACGCCCGCGTCATCCAGTTCGACCGCAAGACCCGCAAGGTCGGCGTTTCGATCAAGGCGCTGGAAGTGGCCGAGGAGAAGGAAGCGATCGCTCAGTTCGGTTCGTCCGACTCGGGCGCCTCGCTCGGCGACATCCTCGGCGCGGCGCTGCGCGCCCGCACCGAAGACAAGTGATCGGAACCGGGTCTCCCCGGTTCCATCCTCACGAAACCCGCGCCGGGCGACCGGCGCGGGTTTTTTCTCGGCTCGAGCCGTCTACCGCCACCGTCCGGACGCACTTCCCCGTCACGTTCGCGCGAGGGGACTGGACGAACGAATTACTTCGTCGCCTAATGCGGAAGATCGTTCGCTTCCCGCCCGTTGCCGGCACGTGGAAACGGGCGGTCGGCCACGGGACCGGCACGATCCACGAAGGGGAGCGGCGGTGTCGACGACGCTTCTCATCCTCGATCTCGCCGGCGCGGTGGCGCTGCTCCTGTGGGGTCTGCACATGGTGCAGACCGGCATCCAGCGCGCCTTCGGCTCCGATCTGAGGCGCCTGCTCGGCCGGCTGGTGGGCGATCGTCTGCGCGCCGCCGTAGCCGGCCTCTTCGTCACAGCCGCGCTGCAGTCGTCGACCGCCACCGGCCTGATGGTCGCCTCGCTCGCCGCCGACGGCCTGATCGCCACGGTCCCGGCGCTGGCGGTGATGCTCGGCGCCAACGTCGGCACGACCCTCATCGTCCAACTCTTCGCCTTCGACGTCGGCCATCTCGCGCCGCTCGCCGTCCTCGTCGGCGTCGTCATGTTCCGCACCGGCGGCCTCACCCGCAGCCGCGATCTCGGACGGGTGGCGATCGGCCTCGGGCTGATGCTGATCGCCCTCGCCCGTCTCGTCGCGGTGGTGGCGCCGCACCAGCAGGACCCGACGGTGCGCATGGTGATCGCCACCATCGCCGGCGACCCGGTGGTGGCGCTCCTCGTCGCCGCCTTCGTCACCTGGCTCGCCCATTCGAGCGTCGCCACCGTGCTCCTGGTGATGTCCTTCGCCGCCCAGGGGGTGATCGGCCCGGAGGGGGCGATCGCCCTGGTGCTCGGCGCCAATCTCGGCACCTCGCTCAATCCGGTGATCGAGGGGCGCAGCGATCCCGCCGGCCGCCGCGTCGCCGTCGGCAATCTCGTCCTGCGCGGCCTCGGCGCCGTCGCCGTTCTCGCCGGCCTGCCCCACGTCGTCGTCGCGACGTCGGGCCTCTTCGGCGATGCCGGCCACGCCGTGGCGCTCACCCACACCGCCTTCAACGTCGTCCTGTTGGCCCTCGCCCTGCCGCTCCTCGTGCCGGTCGCGCGGAGGCTGGAAGCGTGGTTCCCCGATCGCGTCGAGCCGCACGATCCTTCCCGCCCGCTCTATCTCGATCCCGCCGCGACCACGACGCCGGCCCTGGCGATCGGCCACGCGGCGCGCGAGGCGCTGCGCATGGCCGATCTGTTCGAGGCGATGGTGGTGGCGATGCGCACCGCCCTCGACGATCGCGACCGCCGCCGCATCGCCGAGGCGGTCGGCTTCGACGACGCGCTCGACCGCTTGAACGGCGCGGTGAAGACCTATCTGTCGCGCCTCGAGCCCGACGGCCTCCAGGCCGGCGACGAGGCGCGGCTCGCCGCCGTCCTCGCCTTCGTCGTCAATCTCGAGAACGCCGGCGACATCCTCAAGCGCGACGTCGGCGCCAGCGTCGGCAAATACGTCGAACGCGGCTTCGCCCTGGCGCCTTCGGCGGAGACCGAGATCCAGGCGGTGTTCGACCGGGTGCTTTCCAACCTGCGCGCCGCCGCATCGATCTTCGTCACCGAGAATCTCGCCGCGGCGCGCATCCTCGCCGCCGAGAAACAGGTCTTCCGCACCATCGAGACCCGCCTTCTCGCCGACCATTTCACCCGTCTGCGCGAGGCGCCGACCGGCGCGCGCGAGGCGAGCGCCCTGCATCTCGACCTCATCCGTGATCTCAAGCGCCTCAACGATCACCTCGTCGCCGGCGCCGCCTATCCCCTGCTCGAACGCGGCGGCGACCTGATGAGCACGCGCCTGCGCGAGGCCGGAGCGACGCCGGGATCCTGACCCCGGCGGCCGACCGGCGCGGGTCCGCCCTCGCTTGCGGCGGCGGGCGAGCCCTGATACCCCTCGGCGGACCCGGCCCGAGGATGACCCGATGCTCGATCCCGATGTCGTCGCCGATCGCCGCCGCCTGAAGCGCAAGCTCGGCCTGTGGCGGACGCTCGCCTTCATCCTCGCGGTGGTGGCGATCCTCGCCGTCGCCGCCCGGCTCGGCGGCCTCGGCGATCTCGTCGACAAGGCGCGGCCGCACATCGCCCGCCTGACCATCCAGGGCGTCATGCTTCCCGATCGCAAGCTGCTCGAGACCGTCGAGAAGCTGACGACGACCGAAGCGGTCAAGGGCGTGATCGTCTCGATCGACAGCCCCGGCGGCGCCACCTCGGCCGGCGAAGGCCTCTACACGGCGCTGCGCAAGCTCGCCGCCAAGAAGCCGACCGTGGCCCATGTCGGCTCGCTCGCCGCCTCCGCCGGCTATCTCACCGCCATCGGCACCGACCACATCGTCGCCCGCCGCACCGCGCTCACCGGCTCGATCGGCGTGCTCGTCCAGTGGGGCGACGTCTCCGACCTGATGAAGATCGTCGGCGTCAAACTCGAAGAGGTGAAGTCCTCGCCGATGAAGGCCGAGCCGAACCCCTTCAAGCCGACGTCGCCGGAAGCCCGCGCCATGCTCGACCGGGTGGTGAAGGACACCTACGCCTGGTTCGTCGGTCTGGTCGCCGAGCGCCGTGGCCTCGCCGCCGACAAGGCGCAGGAGCTCGCCGACGGCCGCGTCGTCAACGGTGCCCAGGCGCTCGAGCTCAAACTCGTCGACGAACTCGGCGAGGAGAGCGTCGCCGTCGCCTGGCTCGAGAGCAAGGGCGTCGCCAAGGACCTCAAGATCCACGACTGGAAGCCGGAGAAGAAACTCGGCGACTGGCCGCTCGCCGAATCCCTGACCGGCGCCGTCGTCCGCGGCATCGTGTCCGGGTTGGGCCTCGAATCGGGGGTCGAAACGATCCGTTCGCTTGACGGACTGCAGTCGCGCTGGCACCTTGGGCCGGGCGAAAATCCGAGCAATTCCGGGGGGATCGGTCGATGATCAAGTCCGAGCTGGTGACAAGGTTGGCCGAACGCAACCCTCACTTGTATCAGCGCGACGTCGAGCACATCGTCAACGCGGTCCTCGACGAGGTCACCGCGGCGCTGACCCGTGGCGACCGTGTCGAGTTGCGCGGCTTCGGCGCCTTCTCCGTCAAGAACCGCCCGGCCCGCACCGGCCGCAACCCGCGCACCGGTCAGAAGGTCGCCGTCACCGAGAAATACGTGCCGTTCTTCAAGACCGGCAAGGAGATGCGCGAGCGTCTCAACGACGGCGTCGATCTCGGCGACTGACCCGGCCGGACGCGCACGCGAGGAGAGAAGCCCAGTGTTGTCACGCCTTCTGACCTGGCTCGTGGCGGTGCCCTTCGGTGCCGTCGTCGTCGCCCTCTCCGTCACCAATCGCAAGCCGGTGACCGTGGCGCTCGATCCCTTCCGCCCCGAAGACCCCGCCTTCGCCGTCGACGTGCCGCTCTTCGCCCTGGTGCTCGGCGCCATGGTCTTCGGCATCCTGCTCGGCGGCTTCACCGTGTGGTGGCACCAGCGCATCCATCGTCGCGCCGCGCGCGTCGGCCGTCGTGAGACCGCCCGCCTCGCCGACGAGCGCGACCGCCTCGCCTCCGACCTCGCCGCCCGCAACGACACGCCCGCCGCCGGCCTCGCTCTGCCGGCCGCCGGACCGCGCCGCGTCGCCTGATCGGACCGCGCGTGGTCCGCTCCGCCGCCGGGGCGGCGCGACCGGCTCCGCCGTCTCGCTCTTTTCGGGGATCGCCATGCGCACCATCGACGCCGCCGCCATCGATTCGGTCCTCACTCGCGCCGATCTCGTCGAAGCCCTGCGCGCCGGCTTCTGCGAGGACGTGGTCACCCCGGTTCGCCATCACCATCCGATGATGCGGGCCGGCGAGCCCGACGCCATGCTGCTGCTCATGCCGGCCTGGACCGACACCGCGGAGGCGGTCGGCCCCGATGCGGTGATGGGGGTGAAGCTCGTTTCGGTGGTGCCGGGCAACGCCGCGCGCGATCTGCCGTCGGTGATCGGTGCCTATGTGCTGATGTCGGGCGTCACCGGCGAGCCGCTCGCCGTCCTCGACGGCACCCGCCTCACCCTGTGGCGCACCGCCGCCGCGTCCGCCTTGGCCGCCGACTTCCTCGCCCGTCCCGACGCCTCGCATCTGGTGATGGTCGGGGCGGGCGCGCTCGCCGAACACCTGATCGAGGCCCATGCCGCGATCCGGCCGATCCGCCGCGTCTCGGTGTGGAACCGCTCCGCCGACAAGGCGGAAGCCCTCGCCGAGAAATTCGCCGGCCGTCTCTATGCGGTGAACGCGGTGAGCGATCTCGATGCGGCGCTGGCCGATGCCGACGTCGTCTCCACCGCGACCATGTCGAGCGAACCCCTCGTGCACGGCGCCCGCCTCGCCCCCGGCGCCCACGTCGATCTCGTCGGCGGCTACACCCCGACCATGCGCGAGGCCGACGATGCCACGATCGCCCGCGCCCGCATCTACGTCGACACCCGCGCCGGCGCCCTGAAGGAGGCCGGGGACCTGACCCAGCCGATCGCCAGCGGCATCCTGAAACCCGACGACGTCGTCGCCGACCTCGCCGATCTGTGCCGCGGCCGCGATACCGGTCGCCGCTCCGAGGCCGAGATCACCCTCTTCAAGTCGGTCGGCACCGCGCTCGAGGATCTCGTCGCCGCCCGCCTCGTCTTCGCCCGCATCGCCTGATCCATTGGGATGTGCCGCCGACGGCGCGCGACCGCCGTTCGCGGAGCGCCGCGTCGCGATCCGATCGCGGCGGAACATGGTTAACCATCGGTGAAGATCCGCCGTGCCATGCTGGTCGGATCGATGTCCCCGGGAAGTCCGTCATGCGCCGCCTCGCCCACGCTCTCGCCCCCCCCCCGGGCCTCCTTTTCGCCCCCCCGCCGGGGGCCGCCGAGGACGCGGCGGAAGACACCCGCCGCGCCATCGCCAAGGT
>CALMYM010000138.1 GCA_937873675.1 uncultured Alphaproteobacteria bacterium
TGACGTTGGCGTCCGACACCATGCCGGCGGCGTTGCGCAGGTTGCCGAGGTCGGCGGCGGCGGCGGCGTTGGCGCTCCGCTCGGAATCGATGCGGTTCTCGTAGGCCGTGTTGGACAGGATCATGTCGGTGAAGACGCGCTCGATCAGCTTGTCCATCATCGCCACCTGGGTTCCCATCGAGAAACGATGGCGCTTGGCGATGTGGGGCAGGAGCTTCTTCAACAGGAAGGCATAGCCGGCCATGTACCAGCCGGAGGGAAGACCGATCTTGACGTGGACCTCGCCGATGCGGGTCGAACGGCTCTCGACGTCGGCGGCCAGCGTCGAAGAGAACAGGCCGCGCCAATGCTCGGCCTGTGCCTTCTTCAAGCGTTCGATCTGTTCGGGCGACGACAGATGATCATGGAAACCCGGGACGGCGGAGAGACCGGCGTAGAATTCCGCCAGAGCGACAGGAATGACCTTTTCGCATTCCGCCCACAGGTCGACGGCCGAATCCGACCCGTTACCCGACTTGCGGACGAAGGAGGAAATTTCGTTCATTTTCAATTCGATGGCCATTATGAAATTCCCCATCCCAGTATTCGTGCCCTCTACTTGCTTTCGACTGTCGACCTCCGCGCTTTATAAATCGTAAACTACGTGTTTCCGGCGACATGCCGACAGCATCATCACGGCAACCGTCATTGTGTCATGGCAAAATTCCTGCCCCTTGAACGTGCATCGGCGAGACGCCATGTTTCGCCGGGTCGGCTCGGCTGCGTTCACACGAAGAGCCCCGAAGTCGGCCGACGACGACGAGGAGAGACGGGTATGGAACGGCCGACGCAGCAGATCACCGTGCGGTGGGTCTACGATCCGGCGCTCGAGCCCGATCTCTTCCAGGACGTTCTGAAGCGCCGGGCGCTCGCCTATCTCTTCGACATCGTCGGCGTGTCGCTGCTGTGGGTGCTGGCGGCGGTGGTGGTGTTCTTCCTCGGGCTCGCCACCTTCGGTCTCGCCTGGCTGATCTATCCGGCGCTGTGGCCGATCCTCGGCGTGCTCTACACCGTGTCGACGCTCGCCGGTCCGGAGGCGGCGACGCCGGGAATGAAGGCGATGGGGCTGGCCATGCGGAGCGTCGACGGGCCGCGTCCGGACGGGCTCAAGGCGTTGATCCACGTCGTGGTCTTCTACGGCCTGACGGTGACGCTGACGCCGCTCGTCCATCTCGTCGCGCTGTTCACGGCGCGGCGCCAGACGCTCCAGGATCTCGTCGCCGGCGTTCTCGTCATGGACGGACGGGTCCTGGCTCTGACCGGCCGGTGACGGCGGCGAGCGCGCGAAACGAGCGGCCGGCGCGGCGGTTCACCCTGATCGAAACTCGAGCAGCGGCAGTCGTGTCGATCCTCTTCTCGACACGTTGCTTCATGGCTATCCTTCGACGTGGGGAACCCGGCCGATCGCCGGGATGATGGGCGGCGCGCCGATCGGCGCGGCACACGGGGAGGCGAGATGACACAGCATCCGGTCGACGCCCCTCAGTTCTATCTGACGGCGCCGTCGAACTGCCCCTATCTGCCGGGTCGGCAGGAACGCAAGGTCTTCACCCATCTGGTCGGCATCCGTGCCGGCGGCCTCAACGACGTCCTCACCCAGGGCGGGTTCCGGCGGTCGCAGAACATCGCCTACCGTCCGGCCTGCGACGGCTGCCGGGCCTGCGTCTCGGTGCGCATCCGCGTCGACGACTTCCTGTGGACCAAGGGCTTCCGGCGCAACTTGCGCACCAACCAGGATCTGATCGGCGTCGAACAGGGGCCGATGCCGACGTCCGAACAGTATTCGCTGTTCCGTCGCTATCTCGACGCGCGCCATTTCGACGGCGGCATGGCCGACATGACGGTGCTCGACTTCTCGATGATGATCGAGGACACCCACGTCGACACGATGGTGGTCGAGTATCGGCTGCGCGGCCCCGACACCGGCATCACCGGGCGCGGGCGCGGGCCGGTGATGGCGGCGGCGCTGACCGACGTGCTCTCCGACGGATTGTCGATGGTCTATTCCTTCTACGATCCGGAGATCGAAGGGCGCGGCCTCGGCACCTTCATGATCCTCGATCATGTCAGGCGGGCGCGGCGGCGCGGCCTTCCCTACGTCTATCTCGGCTACTGGGTCGAGGGCGCGCGCAAGATGGACTACAAGCGCCGCTTCCTGCCGCAGGAACACCTCCAACCGCAGGGTTGGGTGATCCCCGAGCCGCCTATGGAGGGTGGCGAGGAGGACTGATACTCGGCCTGACCGGCCGACGCCCGTTCGGGCTTGCCTTCACCGACGAAGTTTCGAAAAGGTCGAAACTTCGTCGGTTCGGTATGAGCCTCCGTCGCCCGGACCGGTTCCGTTTCACGAGACGTCGATCGTCGGCCCAGCCGCGCCTCTCACGCGTGGAGGACTCGTCGGTGCCGATTTCGCGTTTCCGCGGGCGCGCGACGTCAGCGGTTGGGCAGCAAGCGAGCGAAGAGATCGGGGACGAGGCGCGGCAGGCGTCCGCCCGGCGCAGCGGTGGCGGTGCGATCACGGACACCGTCGAGACGAGAGAGTTTGGCGCGGCGATCCGCCGGTACCGCGGCGAGACGGATCTCCTGCACCACGTCGGCGGGTCCGCGGGCGACGAACTTGCGGCCGTCGCGCAGCAACACCACGAAGATGCGCTCCGCCCGACTGTCGCCGCCACCCCGCCCGTCGCCACGGCGTGCACGATCGGTGGCCCGCACCGATTCGGAGCGCAGCTGATGAAGGGTGAAGCCGTCGCGTTCGGCCCACCGGGCGAGATATTCGCCGACCCGGCCCTCGCCGCTCTCGGCGACGGCAGCGACCGCGCGCTCGAGGAAGACATCCTCGGAGACCCCGTCGATCGACATCAGTCGGAGATAGGGGCGACCGGCTTCGGAATAGCGCAGCCGCACCTGCTCGGGCTCGAAATCCCCCGAGATCAACTCGAACAACGCCATCGGAAGTGCCCCCCCTCCCGAACTCGAACGCGCCCGCCACGCGTGTGACGGATGATACCAGAACGCCGGGAACTCGGCGGAAATTCCTCGAACGGCGGCAAACTATCCACAACTGGTGAACAGGGGGTTCACCACGGGGAACGGAAGGCGGCGGGGCCGGGGACGCGACGCGCGGCAAGGATCGCGGCGCGGGTGTGACGAGGCGGCGGCCGGAGCGGCCTCGAGGCGCCGGCGGCCATCGGCCACCGGCGTCCCGAGACGGGATCTCAGCTGAACCAGCCCTTGACGGTGCCCCACACCGACTTCTTCGGCGGGGCTTCGGCTCCCGACGCGTCGGCGACGGCGCCCGGCGCGGCCGGCAGCGGCTCACCGGAGACCTCGGCGCCGGCCGGCAGTTCGGCCGCGGCGACGTGCGCCTCGGTGACCTGGGCGGCGAAGGCGGTCATCTTGGAGAGGGTGGCCGGGCCGGCGAGACCGTCGACGGCGAGGCCGTTCTTCTCCTGGAACGCCATGACGGCCTTCTTGGTGCCCGGACCGAAGGCGCCGTCGGCGGAGATGCCGAGGGCTTCCTGGAGCTTCTTCACCGTCGCGCCCTTGGAGCCGACGCCGAGCAGGACCAGTTCGGACAGGCCCATGGCCATGAAGGTGTCGGGGCCGGCGATGCCGTCGGCGGCGAGACCGTGGGCCGACTGAAACTCCTTCAGCGCCTTCTCGGTGCCGGGACCGAAAGCGCCGTCGGCGGTGACGCCGAGCTTGGCCTGGAGGATGCGGACCGGCTCGCCGGAAACGCCCTTGCGCAGATAAGACATGATGTGCTCCTCGACATACGGCGCGGCATACACCGCGCGGGGCCTGCGGACGCGGGTCTCACCCGCGTCGATCGAGCGGGCGCGGGGTGCGCCTCGCGGAAGTTCCTGATCGCCCGCCGCCGCCACGACGCCGTCACGTGTCCCACGCCACCTGAAGGGGGCGCGACAACCGCGCGCATCTTATCGGATCTCGCTGCGACGGACAGATGGCGCAGGCCGTTTCTCGACAGGAATTCCGCAAGGTGAAGGCTCTGCACGAGACGAGGCGGGTGGCCGAACGACGAGGTTCCCGTGATCGGTCCCATCCCCGAACCGT
>CALMYM010000139.1 GCA_937873675.1 uncultured Alphaproteobacteria bacterium
TGTTCGGACCCTCGTCGAGGCGGATGCGGTCACGCCGATCGCCTTCGATCAGCCGCTCGACGCCGAGGAACAGGTCGGTCCAGATCGTCTGCCAGCACAGGTAGCCGCACCACACGCGACCGGCCAGCGCCGTCATCAGGAACAGCGTCATGGCCGAGAGGATCAGGATGCCGGTGAGGTAGTAGACCTCCTGCGGCCAGATCTCGATGAAGAAGAAGTAGAGACGCCGCCCGGGCATGTCGACGAGCACCGCCTGGTTCGGCATGTCCGGCCCGCGATCCCAGCGCAGGAACGGCACGAGGTAGTAGAGGCCGAGCCACACCGACAGGATCGCCCACTTGATGCGGCGATAGGTTCCGCTCACCGCCGCCGGATAGACCTTGATGTGCTCCTGATAGAAGCTCTCCTCCATCGCATCCGTGGGGTGAGCGGGCTTCTCGAAGGCCTTCACTGCCTTTGACATCGTCGACTTCTCCAGACGGGACCCGTGGCGTTTTCGGCTGCCGATGCGCGAGCACACTGCGCGGCTCGACGTTCCTCGGCCTTGCGCCAGATCAAAAGATCGACGGAATATGCAAGTTATCTGATATCAAGTCGAGGTCCGTAATCCTCCTTATCGCCGGAAGTGGCATTTCGCCGCGGAAAAACGGCGGGAAACGGCGCCCCGGCGGGGGCCGTCGTCGCCCCGTCATCGCGACGAAGAGAAATTTTAGTGAGCTGTGCGTCGCCCGCGGAGACGATTCGCCACCGGGGAACCGACCTCGTCGCCCAGGCCGGGACGTCGCGGCGCTTGCCGCTCCCCACGCGAGAGGATAGGCAGAAGCGCGCTGCGGCGGGCCGGTGGAGCGATCCTCCGACCACGGACGACCGGCGAGGAGACGTCATGCGTTGGTTCATCACCGGGACCGCCGGTTTCATCGGCTTCCATCTGGCGCGCCGGCTTCTCGCCGAGGGTCACACGGTGATCGGCTACGACGCCATGACCGACTACTACGACCCGGCGCTGAAGGCGGCTCGCCATGCCGTCCTCGGCCGCACCAACGCCTTCACCGCGACGGTCGACTGGCTCGAGGATCACGAGCGGCTCAGGCGCGCCATGGAGGACGCCGCCCCGGACGTCATCGTCCATCTCGCCGGGCAGGCGGGGGGGCGCCATTCGATCGACAACCCGCGCGCCTATGTCGACGCCAATCTCGTCGGCTCGTTCAACGTCGCCGACATCGCCAAGGATCTGGCGCCGCGCCATCTGCTGCTCGCCTCGACCTCGTCGGTCTACGGCGGCAACGAGACGATGCCCTTCCGTGAGGTCGATCGGACCGATTGGCCGGTGTCGCTCTATGCCGCGACCAAGAAGGCGATGGAGGCGATGAGCCATTCGCACGCCCATCTCTTCGGCGTGCCGACCACCTGCTTCCGCTTCTTCACCGTCTACGGCCCCTGGGGCCGGCCCGACATGGCGCTGTTCAAGTTCGTCGCCGCGGCGCTCGAGGGACGCGCCATCGAGCTCTACGGCAACGGCGAGATGCGGCGCGACTTCACCTATGTCGACGATCTCGTCGAGGGCATCGTGAGGCTCGCCGAGGCTATCCCGACGGTCGGCGCGCCGACCACCGGCGAGGGGATCGCCGACACGCTGTCGCCGGTGGCGCCGTGGCGGGTGGTCAACATCGCCGGCGGCACGCCGGTCGATCTGATGGATTTCGTCGGTGCGATCGAGACGGCGCTCGGTCGCCCGGTCGCCCGGACCATGCTGCCGATGCAGCCCGGCGACGTGCGCGCCACCTGGGCCGATCCCCGCCTGCTCGAGGCCCTGACCGGATACCGCCCGTCGACCTCGGTCGCCGACGGCGTCGCCGCCTTCGTCGAGTGGTATCGCACCTACCACCACGTCTGATCGGTGCGGGTCGCGTCTCACCGATGCCCCACCGACTTGCTTCGGAGGGGACGGCTCGGCAAAAGAAGCGTCGGAACGCGGAAAGCCGCCGGCGAATCGTCGTCAGAGGTTCGCAGATCCGTGCTCGGTATGGCCCATGGTCACGACCGACACGGACGGATCGAAGGGACAGTGCATGAAGATCGTGATGATCGGCTCCGGCTACGTCGGTCTCGTTTCGGGCGTCTGCCTCGCCGATTTCGGTCACTCGGTCACCTGTGTCGACAAGGACGAGACCAAGATCGAGGCGTTGCGCCAGGGGCGGATCCCGATCTACGAGCCGGGGCTCGAGGATCTGGTCGCCTCGAACGTCCGCGACGGCCGGCTGACCTTCACCACCGACGTCGCCGGCCCGGTCGGCGAGGCCGACGCGGTGTTCATCGCGGTGGGCACCCCGTCGCGGCGCGGCGACGGCCACGCCGATCTCTCCTATGTCCACGCCGCGGCGCGTGAGATCGCCCCGGCGCTGACCGGCTTCACCGTGGTCGTCACCAAGTCGACGGTCCCGGTCGGCACCGGCGACGACGTCGAGCGCATCATCCGCGAGACCTCACCGCAGGCCGACGTCGCCGTCGTCTCCAATCCGGAATTCCTGCGCGAGGGCGCGGCGATCGCCGACTTCAAGCGGCCCGATCGCATCGTCGTCGGGCTCGAGGACGAGCGCGCCCGCGACGTGATGACCGAGGTCTATCGCCCGCTCTATCTCAACGCCGCGCCGTTGCTCTTCACCGGCCGGCGCACCGCCGAGCTGATCAAATACGCCGCCAACGCCTTCCTCGCGATGAAGATCACCTTCATCAACGAGATCGCCGATCTCTGCGAGAAGGTCGGCGCCGACGTTCAGCAGGTGGCGCGCGGCATCGGTGCCGACAACCGCATCGGCTCGAAATTCCTCCACGCCGGTCCCGGCTACGGCGGCTCCTGCTTCCCCAAGGACACGCTGGCGCTGGTCAAGACCGCCCAGGACCACGACTCGCCGATGCGGCTGATCGAGACGACGGTGTCGATCAACGACACCCGCAAGCGGGCGATGGCGCGCAAGATCATCCAGGCGGCCGGCGGCGACGTGCGCGGCAAGACGATCGCCATCCTCGGCCTCACCTTCAAGCCCAACACCGACGACATGCGCGACGCGCCGTCGCTCTCCATCATCCAGGCGCTGCAGGATGCCGGCGCCTCGATCCGCGCCTACGATCCCGAGGGCATGGACCAAGCGCGGCCCCTGGTCCGCGACGTCGCCTTCTGCACCTCGCCCTACGAGGCGGCGGAAGGGGCGAGCGCGGTGGCGATCGTCACCGAATGGGACCAGTTCCGCGCCCTCGACTTCGATCGCCTCGGCGAGGTCGTCGCCGCGCGCGTGCTCGTCGACCTGCGCAACATCTATCGCCCCGAAGAGATCGCCCGCCACGATTTCCGCCACCTCGGCATCGGTCGCGGCGACGCTTGACGGCAGAGGCACGCGCTCCGGACCCACCGACGTCGTCGGGCTCGACCGGATCGGTCCGGACGGTTAGGCTCGCGCCGACAACGACGAGCGAGGCGATCGACACCATGGCCGAGGAGCCGACCGGCGATACCCCCCGTCTGGCAGGCGTCGTCTATTCCGGCGACACCGAGATCGAACAACTCCTGGCCGACCTGCGCGAGAAGCTCACCGCGCGCCGATCGCTGCGCCTCGGCGGGATCGTGCCGCGTTACGGCGACCTCATGGCCAACGGCCGGCGCGAGATGCTGTTCGACGATCTCATGGGCGGCGGAGCGATCTCGATCTCCCAGGAACTCGGATCCGGCGCCGAGAGCTGCATTCTCGACGTCGATGGTTTGGCGCGGGCCAGTCTGGTGATCCTGGCCGCGGTGGAGGAGGGGGTCGACCTCGTCCTCGCCGGCAAGTTCGCCAAACAGGAGGCGGCCGGCCACGGGGTGCGCGACGAGATCGGCGCCGCGCTGGTCGCCGACATCCCGACCCTGGTGGTGCTGCGCGACAGCCAGCTCGGCCGCTGGCGCGACTTCGTCGGCGACGATTGGCAACGCCTTCCCCCCGATGTCGACGCGATTCTCGCCTGGGTCGACCGCGCGACCGCCGCCACGGCGAAGCGACCGGACTGAGCCCCCCGGACACGGAGGCGAAACGAGCCTCTGGCCATCGCCCTCGAAAGCGCTATGATCGCCCGAACGCGACGCATCTCTGCGCCGCGCGACGACGACGACGACCGCCCTTCGAGAAGCGGCGCGTGAGAAACCGGGAGAACGGACCACGTGGCGACCGATTTCGCCTCGGCCCTGGCGGCCGCTTTCGGATTGATCGTCGGTCTCGACCCGGCCTTCCTCGGCGTGGTCGCCCTCAGTCTCGAAGTGACGCTGTCGGCTCTGGCGATCGCCGCGGTGATCGGTCTGCCGCTCGGCGCGCTTCTCGGCATCTCGCGCTTTCCCGGCCGTACCGCTCTGGTGGTGGTGGTCAACGCGCTGATGGGCCTGCCGCCGGTGGTGGCGGGCCTGATGATCTTCCTCCTCCTGTCGCGCTCCGGGCCACTCGGCACCTTCGGTCTCCTGTTCACGCCGGGCGCGATGGTGGTGGCGCAGACCGTGCTGATTCTCCCGATCATCGTGGCGCTCACCCGTCAGGTGATCGAGGACCTGTGGGCCGAATACGGCGACCATCTGCGCTCGATCGACCTCGTCGGCGTGCGCGCCGTGCCGACGCTTCTGTGGGACGGCCGCTTCTCGCTGACGACGGCGCTTCTCGCCGGCTTCGGCCGCGCTTCGGCGGAGGTCGGCGCGGTACTGATCGTCGGCGGCAACATCGCCGGCCACACCCGCACCATGACCACCGCGATCGCGCTGGAGACGTCCAAGGGAGATCTGCCGCTGGCGCTCGGCCTCGGCATCACGCTCGTCGGCCTGACGCTGGCGATCAACGCGGCAGCCTTCATGGCAGGGCGCATCGGCGCCCGCTTCGCCCGCGGGTGGCCGTGCGCGCCCCCCCCCCCCCCCCCCCCCCCCCGGGTCCCGGGGGCGGGGGCCCCCCCGGCCAGCAAC
>CALMYM010000140.1 GCA_937873675.1 uncultured Alphaproteobacteria bacterium
GCGGCGACGCGTCGCCGCGCTTGTCTTCGAACCCTGCGGCGACGCGTCGCCGCGCTTGTCTTCGAACCCTGCGGCGACGCGTCGCCGCGCGTGTCTCCCAACCCTGCGGCGACGCGTCGCCGCGTTCCCCTGAGAAGCCTCGCGGCGACGGGTCGGTTCACACGGCGATCCGCGTGACCTCGCCGCGCAGTGCCGCCGTGTCGTGGTAGGGCGAGACGGCGAGGGCCACGAGGTCGGCCCGTCGTCCCGGCGAGATCGTCGCCGGATCGAGACCCCAGGCTCGCCGCGGCCGCGAGGTGGCCGAGATCAGGGCCGAGGTCATCGACAGGCCGGCGTCGAGGAAATGGAAGATCTCGTCGACGAGCCCGGCGCCGTGCGGCACGCCGGGGCTTCCCGCGTCGGAGCCGGCGACCAGCTGCACGCCCAGCCGGTCGGCGAGACCGACGTGTTCGAGATGGCCGTCGAGGATGCGGCGCAGGTTGTCGATCGTCGCCGCGCTCCAGCCGGCGAGTTCAGGCCGCGCCCACTGGAAATGCACCGGCGAGAAGGTCGGGACCCAGGCGATGCGCTTCTCCGCCATCCGGACCAGGATGTCGCGGGTCATGAAGAAGCCGTGCTCGATCGAATCGATCCCCGCCTCGACCGCCACTTCGAGCCCGTCGAGGCCGGAACAGTGGGCGAAGGTCTTCTTGCCCGCCCGATGGGTGACGTCGACGATCGCCCGCAACTCCTCGACCGAGAACTGCGGGTCGCCCTTCACCCCGCCGGCTTCGAAATCGATGATGCCGGTGAGGATCACCTTGACGTCGTCGGCGTGCGCCACCATCGCCTGGATGGTCTCGGTCGGGTCGACACCCTCGCCGACGTCGCGTGCCATGAAGCCGCCGTAGCGTTTCGGCCGCTTCACCCCGAGGCCGGGCGAGCGCAGCCGGACCGGCGCGGACGGATCGGCGGCGGTCTCGGCGCGCATGCGATCGTTGACGCCGAACCGGTCGCCGGCGTCGCGCACCAGCGTCACCCCGGCCGCCGCGCTGCGGGCGAGGTTCGCCCGCGCCGTCGCGCACATCGTGTCGAAATCGGCCTTGAGGTAGGCGTTGCGCACGGCGAAATCGAGTTCGCCGCCGTCGAGGAAGATGTGGGCGTGGGCCTCCACCAGCCCCGGCATGACGAAGGCGGCCTCGACGTCCGGCTCGACCTCCGACGAGGCGGCGCCGATGGCGACGATGCGGCCCGCCTCGACGACGATGTCGCTCGGGCCGAGATGCGCCGGGTGGTGGCGATCGCCGTCGAAGAAGGCGGCGGCACGGACGATGGTGCGAGACCTCGAAGCGGTCATGGCCTCATGCCTTGTAGAATTTGCGCACCGCGCGCAGGGCGTTCGACCCGCTCTGCTCGAGGAAGTTGCGATAGGCCTGGAGGACGTAGCTGTCCTCGGGGAGCGGATGATACGCCCGCCACGGCGTGCCGAGTACCGTGTCGAAGCCGTGCGGCACCGCCAGCGTCAGGAAGGCGCACTCGAGCGCATGCTTGAGGTCGGAACCGTCGACCGCCTTGGGCGGCATCTGCTGCCCGATGTTGGAGAGGCCGCCCATCATGTGGATGCCCTTCAGGTCCGGATCGGCGCCGATGAGCTTCACCGCGTCGAGGGTGGCGCGGTTGAGCCCGGTGGTGTCGGCGATGATCGCCGAGACCGACATGTCGACGAAGATGTCGTCGAGGCTCATGCCGTACTCGCCGACGAGCCTGAGCGCCCCGCGCTTGGCGGTGCCGTGGATCTCCTCGGCCGTCTTGTTGCCCTTGGCGACGCCGTCCTCGACCCGTTCGGACGCCATCAGGATGACCTTGAACGGCCCGTGGCTCGCGTAGAGGTCCATCAGGTCCCAGCGGTGCTCGGTGATCGAATTGACGATGGGCATCGCACCGCCGGCCTTGGCCCGATCGTAGGCGTTCAGACACACCTCCTGCACCGCCTTCGACGGGAAGTCGAAGGAGATCGGCACGGTCACCACCTCCTGGATCGCCCGGATGACCTCGGCCATGAAGCCGGTGTCGGTCAGCGCCCGCGCCCCGATGTTGACGTTGAGATAGGCCGCCCCCGCTTCGGCCTGCTTCACCGCCAGCGCCTGGATGCCGGGCAGGTCGCTCTCGTCGAACAGCCGCTTGGTGCTCTTGAAGCCCGGATTGATCCGCTCGCCGATGATGCGGATGTCGAAGCCCTTGCCCTCGGTCATGATTTCCCCCCGTGGCTCCGGTGCGCGAAGCCGATGTTGTGCATGAAGCGTTTCTGGAAGTCGGCGGCCGACGACAGCTCGACGTAGCGGCAGCGCCGCGCCAGATCCGCGGCGAAGCGGCGCTCGTCGCCGGACGTGAGCATGCGCGCCACCCCGACCCCGGCGGCGTTGCCGACGGCGCGGATCCGCTCGCGCGGGATGTCGGGGAAGAGGCCGATCTCGATCGCCGACTCCACGTCGACATGTGCCCCGAAGGCGCCGGCGACGACGAAGCGATCGACCGCGTCGACACCGATGCCGGCGTCGCGCAACAAGAGCTCGACGCCGGTCATGATCGCCGCCTTGGCGAGCTGCACCGCACGGACGTCGGCTTGCGTGAAGAACACATGCGGCGCCGCCACCGCCATCGGCTTGCCGTCGTCGTCGAGGGCCGTGTCCGGGTGGCCGCCGTGCAGCCGTCCGCGCACGTCGACGATGCCGGCGCGGCGCAGGCTCGCCAGCATGTCGATGACGCCCGAGCCGCAGAGCCCGACCGCGGTCTTGCCTCCGATGGTGGCGATGGTGAGCCGCCCGTCGGCGAGGCCGACCCGCTCGATCGCCCCTTCCGCCGCCCGCATGCCGGAGGCGATGTGGCCGCCCTCCAGCGCCGGCCCCGACGGGCACGAGGCGGCGCGGATGACACCGTCGTGGACGAGGCTGATCTCGGTGTTGGTGCCGATGTCCATGACGATGGTGGTGCCCGGCGCCTCCCAGGTCGGCCGGGTGGCGAACATGGCGGGGACGTGGTGGGAGCCGACGAAACCGCCGATGTTCGCCGCCACGTGGACCGTCGCGCCGCCGGCGAAGGGCAGGGGGAAGTCGGCCGCCGGCACGTCGATCGCGTCGCGCAGCGCCGCCACGAAGGGCGAGCGGCCGAGCTGGCGCACCGGCAGTCCGAGGAGAAGGTGCTGCATCGCCGTGTTGCCGCAGACCGTCGCCTCGACGATGTCGCCGGCCGTCGCCTCGACCGCATGGGCGAGATCGTGGGCCAGCGCCGCGATGGCGGTGGTCGCGGCGGCACGCAGCTCGGCGACCTGCGCCGGCCCGCCGATGGCGGGATTGACCCGGGCGACGAGATCGGCGCCCCAGGCGACCTGCGGGTTCTCGAGCCCGAGCCGGGCGAGCTGGGTCCCCGTTTCGAGGTCGATCAGATGGCCGACCACGTTGGTGGTGCCGAGATCGACGGCGAGGCCGAGGAGCGGCCGCCCCGGCGGGCGCACCAGGGCGATGCGGCCGTCGCGGACGATCGCGTCGCCAAATCGGAAGAGCACACGTCGGGGAGGCTCGGGGGCGGCAGGGTGAGGGTGAGGCGTCGCAGCGTCGGCGGGAGCGGCAGCGGCCCGGCCGGCCCGCCGTGATGGACGTCGGCGCGCACGATCGGCGCCAGCGACCGCGGCGCCACCTGGATGGTGCAGTCGCTCTTCGGCGTCACCTTGCAGGCGCGCACCCATTTGCGCCGCGTCTTCGCCGTGCCCTCGATCTCGGCGCCGACCACCCAGTCCTCGCCCTCGCCGTGGCGAAAGGCGCCTTCGCCGACCCGGATGGTGCAGGCCCC
>CALMYM010000141.1 GCA_937873675.1 uncultured Alphaproteobacteria bacterium
GCGGTCGCGGCGTCCTCCGGGCTCGGCGCCGCGGCGGTGGGAGTGGCCGTCGGGGGCGGCGGGGCGGGGGGGTTCCGGGCGGGGGCCGGGGGGGGCCCCCTCGGGGTGGCGGGGGCCGGCCCCCGCGGGGTGGCGGAACCCCAACCCCGCCGGCCCGCCGCTCGTCTCCTTCGACGCCGAAACCGCCAAGGGCCTGGGCCTCGCGGTCGGCGACCGCATCACCGTCAACGTGCTCGGCCGCGACGTCGAGGCGACGATCGCCAACCTGCGCCGGATCGAATGGAACCGGCTCGCCATCAACTTCTTCATGGTGTTCTCGCCCGACGCCTTCCGTGGCGCTCCGGCGACCCGCCTCGTCACCGTCACCTTCCCCGACGGCGGCGATCCGAAGACCGAACTGGCGCTCCTGGCGCGGGTCGTCGAGCGCTTCCCGGTCGTCACCGCGGTCCGCGTCAAGGATGCCCTCACCCGGGTCGACGATCTGATGCGCCGGGCCGCCGCCGGCGTGACCGCCGTCGCCGGCTTCGCCGTCGTCGCCGCGATCCTGGTGCTGGCCGGCGCCCTCACCGCCCGTCAGGAAGCGCGCATCCGCGACACCGCGGTGCTCGCCGCCATCGGCGCGACCCGTCGTCGCCTGATCGGCGCCTTCGGCCTCGAATTCGCACTGACCGCACTCGCCGGCGCCCTCTTCGCCGTGGTGGTGGGAACGACATCGGCGTGGTGGGTGCTGACACGGGTGATGAAACTGCCCTTCGTCGCCGATCCCATGGCGGTCGTCGGCGTCGTCGTCGTCACCGCCGGCCTCACCGTGACGCTGGGGCTCTTGTCGACCCGCGCTGCGCTGAAACGCCGCCCCGCGGAAGTGTTGCGCGCGGCTTGAGCCGGCGGACAGGGAGAAACCTTACGGATAATTCATGATATCGGTTCGCATCTCGGGTACCGCCGTCTTGCGAGCGTCGGAATCTCCTCCCATATTCGATCCTCGATGCCGGTGAAGCGAGAGCTTCCGGCCCATAGGAAAGGATTTTACGGATGTCGAACTACGACAACGGTTACGCCCGGTTCGGTTCGACCCTGGCGCGTCCGGACGCCCAGGCGATCGACCGCGGACTACGCGCCTACATGATCTCGGTCTACAACTACATGATGGTCGGCGTCGCCATCACCGGCATCGCCGCGCTCGTCATCTATTCGATGTCGGTGACCGGCGTCGGCTCGCCCGACGCGGTGGCCCGCATCTCCAAGACCGTCGCCCTCACCCAGTTCGGCAAGACGCTGTTCGTCAGCCCGCTGAAGTGGGTGCTGATGCTGGCCCCGATCGGCCTCGTCTTCCTGCTCGGCTTCCGCATCGACAAGATGCAGCCGTCGACCGCCCAGGGCGTGTTCTTCCTCTACGCGGCTCTGGTCGGCGTCTCGATCTCGACCATCCTGATGGTCTACACCCACACCTCGGTGGCCCAGGTGTTCTTCATCTCGGCCGCGGCCTTCGGTGGTCTGTCGCTCTACGGCTACACCACCCAGCGCTCGCTCACCGGCATGGGGTCGTTCCTGATGATGGGCCTGATCGGCATCCTGATCGCCGGTCTCGTCAACATCTTCCTCCAGTCGAGCGCGCTGCAGTTCGCCATCTCGGCGATCGGCGTCCTGGTCTTCGCCGGCCTCACCGCCTTCGACACCCAGAAGCTCAAGGAGCAGTACATCTACGGCCTCGACGGCGCCGACGGTGCCACCGTCTCGCGCGGCGCGATCATGGGTGCGCTGACCCTCTACCTCGACTTCATCAACCTCTTCATGATGATGATGCAGCTCTTCGGCCAGCGTGAGGAGTGATCCTCCGGCCGCATGGCGGACCATCGGTTCGCCACTGGCCTCGCAGGTGAAGATCTGAAACGATACGAGAGGCGCGGGACCGGCGGTCCCGCGCCTCTTCGTCTTGTTCGTCGTCTCCTCGACCTCGCCGGATCTCCCACGTGCAGCGCTCGCTCTTCGTCGCCGTCGCACCGCTGCTCTTCGTACTGATCTGGTCGACCGGCTGGATCGTCGCCAAGTTCGCCTCCTTCGATGCCGAACCGCTGACCTTCCTGATCGTCCGCTTCCTCGGCGCCCTCGTCCTCCTGGTGCCGATCGCCCTGGTCTCCGGCGGCGGTTGGCCGCGCGGCCGCACCGCCATCGGCCACGCCCTGATGTCCGGCGTGCTCCTCCACGGCGTCTATCTCGGCGGCGTGTGGTGGGCGATCGCCCACGGCGTGCCCGCAGGGCTCTCCGCCGTCATCGCCGCCCTGCAGCCGCTGATGACCGCCGCTCTGGCGCCGCTGATGTCGCACGAGCGCATCGGCTGGCGGCGCATGTCCGGCTTCGTCGTCGGCTTCCTCGGTATCGTCGTGGTGGTGTCGCCGAAACTCGCCGGCCTCTCCGGCACCGCCCTCTCCGACACGCTGATCCCGCTCGCCGTCAACGTCCTCGCCATGCTCGCGGTGACGGTCGGGACCTTCTGGCAGAAGCGCTTCGTCCCCTCCGGCGGCCTGATGCCCGTCGCCGTGCTGCAATACGTCGGCGCGCTGCTCGTCACCATTCCCGTCGCCCTGGTGATCGAGGACTTCCGCTTCGCCGTCACCCCCTCGTCGCTCCTCACCCTGGCGTGGTCGGTGATCGGCCTGTCGATCGGCGCGATCGCCCTGCTGCTCCACCTCATCCGCTGCGGCGAGGTGTCGCGCGCCGCGGCGCTGATCTATCTGGTGCCGCCGACTTCGGCCCTGGAAGCGTGGTTCTTCTTCGGTGAAACCCTGACCATCGTGCAAGTTGCCGGCATGATCGTGACTGCTTGCGGCGTCGCCCTCGCCAACAGGCGTTGAAGCGGAAATATCGCCTTTCGGGGCATTGCATCGCCGCGACGGATTTCTATTCTTTCGCACCGCAACAACAACCGACCGCCGGCGGACGACGCCGCGCCGGCAGGGGAGATGGTTCATGAGTGCCGCTCGAATCGATTTGCATCTGATCGCGCACGGCCGCGAGGCGGTCGCCGCCCTCGACGGGCTCTTCGCCGTCGCGAAGGCCGCGGTTCGCGACAAGGTCGAGAAGGACGGCAAGATCTCCGCCGCCCTGGTGGATCAGGAACAGCGCGCCGCCCACGGCCTCGCCTGGCTCGCCACCTACATCGAGTCGCTGCGCGAGATGGTCGACTATTCCGAGCGCCTGACGGCGACGGAGCAGTTCGGCGAGATCGAGCGCGACATCGTCTCGATCGCCTTCGGCGAGTATCTCGCCCAGATCTTCGGCGGCATCCCGATGAACCAGGGTGAGATGGTCCGTCTCACCGATCTCGGCGTCGACGCCGAGACCATCTCCGCCGCCCGCGTCCCCGCCATCGAGATGCTGATCGCCCACGGCAACACGCCGGAGCTGCGCGCCGCGCAGCCGAACGCATGGGTCGGACTGTACGCCTACAGCAGCCACCGCCTGCCGCCGACGATCGACGTCGAACCCAATGTTTATGTGCAGGTCGCCATGGGATTCAATCGCACCGAGTTTACGCTGCCCGAACTGATCGAACGCTGGTCCGCGAAGGTC
>CALMYM010000142.1 GCA_937873675.1 uncultured Alphaproteobacteria bacterium
GAAGGGCGGCGCGCACCCGGGCGGGCGGCCGGGGGAGGAAATGGATGCGGGCCGCCGCCCCGGCGCCGCCCCCCACCCGCCCGGCGTCACCGTCGCGATGCGGCCTCACCGCCGCGATCGCCGCCGCATGTGCCGCCTTCAGACCGGCGACGTGACCGAGAAGCTCGCGCCCCGCCGCCGTCGGGCTCACCCGCCGCCCGACCCGCTCGAAGAGCCGCACCCCGAGCTCGCGCTCGAGCTGCTTCACTTTGAGGCTCATCGCCGACTGGCTGACGCCGGCCGCTTCCGCCGCCCGCGAGAAACTCGCCTGTTCGGCCACTTCGGCGAAGGCGAAGAGGCGATCGAGATCGGCTTCGATCATCGATGAGGTTTCCTTCTGCATCGCAGAACCTGCATGAGCTTGATCGATGACGCGAACCGGCGCAACAAGATCGACGGACGCGGTCCGCGCGTCGCCTCGCCCCGAACCCGCGCCACCGACATGTCCGATCCCGCCGCCCTCCTCCGCCCCGCCACGCCCGCCGACATCCCCGCCGTCCGCGCCATCTACGCCGACGCGGTGCTGAACGGCTGCGCCTCGTTCGAACTCGACCCGCCCGACGCAGCGGAGATGGCGGCGCGCATGGCCAAGGTCTCCGAGGCGGGCCTGCCCTGGCTCGTCGCCGAGATCGACGGCCGCGTCCTCGGCTACGCCTATGCCGGCGTCTACCGGCCGCGCCCGGCCTATCGCTTCACCGTGGAGAATTCGGTCTACGTCGACCCCGCCGCCAAGGGCCGCGGTCTCGGCCGGATGCTGCTCGCCGCGCTGATCGAGGCGACGACGGCGCTCGGCTACCGGCAGATGCTGGCGGTCATCGGCGACAGCGGCAACGCCGCCTCGATCGGCCTGCACGCCGCCCTCGGCTTTTCCCACGCCGGGCTCCTGCCCTCGGTCGGCTGGAAGCACGGCCGCTGGCTCGACAGCGTGCTGATGCAGCGCCCCCTCGGCGAAGGCGACACGACGCCGC
This sequence comes from uncultured Alphaproteobacteria bacterium, assembly GCA_937873675.1. Lineage (GTDB taxonomy): Bacteria > Pseudomonadota > Alphaproteobacteria > Rhizobiales > Ancalomicrobiaceae > CALBKH01. The sequence goes on from CALMYM010000142.1 coordinate 1,008, forward strand.
CGGTCCGGGACCCGCTGCGATGACCCCTCTCCCCACCGCGTCGGCACGACTTTCCACTCCCTGCCGGCGCGGTTGCGTCCTTGTCGATTTCAATCGATTCGTATTACGCTGCGTCGGCCCGTACCGGCGTACGGCCGGGCCTCGCACCCGTTCGGGGGGACCTTTCCATGATGCGTTCGACCGTTTCGCTCTTCGCCGCGACCGTCTTCTGCGCCGGCCTCGCGGTGCTCGCCACGCCGGCCTCGGCGCTCAACACCGTGCCGGCGAAGCCCGCGGTGGCCTCCGCATCGCCCGTGGTCGATCTCGCCGGCTGGCGCTGCGGCCCGGGCCGGCACGTGAACCGTCGCGGTCGCTGCGTCCGCAATCGCCGCTGGTGAGCGGCGGCGCGGCGAACCCGAGGCCGGTGCGATGATCGCCGGCCGGGTCGTCGCCGCGCTCTCCGCCTCGCAGCTGATCGGCTGGGGCGTCACCTTCTACACCGTCGGCGTCTTCGGCGACCGCATCGTCGCCGACACCGGTTGGTCGCGTGGGCTCGTCCACGGCGGCTTCTCCCTCGCCCTCCTGGTGATGGGCTTCGCCTCGCCGACGATCGGCCGCGCCATCGACCGCGCCGGCGGCCGAAGGGTGATGGCCGTCGGTTCGCTCGCCGGCGCCCTCGGCCTCGTCGCCCTCGCCACCGCCCACACGCTTCCCCACTGGTTCGCCGCCTGGGTGGTGCTCGGCATCGCCATGCGCATGACGCTCTACGACGCCTGCTTCGCTGCTCTCGTCCGCATCGATCCGGCGACCGCCCGCCGTGCCATCACCACCGTGACGCTCTCGGGCGGTCTCGCCTCGACCGTCTTCTGGTTCGTCGGCGAGATGCTCGCCCAACATCTCGGCTGGCGCGGCGCCACCCTCGTCTTCGCCGGCTTCGCCCTCCTCACCCTGCCGCTGCACCTGGCCATCCCGACCGTCGCCGACACCGCCGCGACGCCGGTTGGCACCGTCCCCGCGCCGGCCCGCGCCCTGCCGCCGCCGCTCGCCGCCACGCCCGAGGAGAGCCGCCGCGCCGCCATCCTCTTCGGCATCGTCGCGGTGGCGACCAGCGTCCTCGCCTCGGCGCTCGCCGCCCATCTCATTCCGCTGATGGTCGCCCTCGGCATGGCGCTGCCGGTGGCGGTGACCGTGTCGAGCCTGCGCGGCGTCGGCCAGTCCGCCGCCCGCTTCGCCGAATTCGCCTCCGGCGGCCGCATGCACCCGCTCGACCTGACGCTCTTCGCCTGCGCCCTCCTGCCCGCCTCGCTCGCCTTCGCCCCCTTCTCCGGCCTCGGCATCGCACCGGCGCTGATCTTCTCGATCGCCGGCGGCGGCGCCAACGGCCTCGTCACCATCGCCCGCGGCGCCGTGCCGCTGGTGCTCTTCGATCCGAAGTCCTACGGCACCGTCACCGGCCGAATCGGCGCCCCCGCCTTCTGGTTCTCGGCGCTCGCCCCCTTCGTCGTCGCCCTCGTGCTCGACCACGGTGGCCCGATGGCGGCGCTCGCCGCCCTGACTGTCCCCGCGCTCGCCGCGACCCTCGCCGCGCTCACCCTGCGCCGCCGCTTCCGCCCCGCCGCGACGGCCTGATCGCGCGCCATCGATTGCCGCCGAAAGCACCATGTGCTCGAGAACTGGGCGCGATTCTGTCCATCGATTGAGCATCCTCGCGCGCATGTGAGAGGCATGGTTTCGAATGCGTAAAAGCATTGCTCGCTGATCAAGACTTCAGCAGAATTGGCACGTGAGTTGCTGACGAACTCGCCAATTCGCTCATCTTTTCCGCATTCCCCGGGGGTCCGCATGAAACTCGTCGTCGCCGTCATCAAGCCGTTCAAACTCGACGAGGTGCGCGATGCGCTGACCTCGCTCGAGATCCACGGCATGACCATCACCGAAGTGAAGGGCTACGGCCGCCAGAAGGGTCACGCCGAGATCTATCGCGGCGCCGAATACGTCGTGAGCTTCATTCCCAAGGTCCGCATCGAAGTGGTGATCGGCGACGATCTCGTCGACTCGACCGTCGAGGCGATCCGCCGCTCCGCCCACACCGGCCAGATCGGCGACGGCAAGATCTTCGTCCTGCCCGTCGAACACGCGATGCGCATCCGCACCTCCGAGAGCGGCGAAGCCGCGCTCTGACACGGGGTCCGGCGGATCGCGTCGCGACGCCGGATCCACCTCACCGCGTGCCGGTCGGCTCGCATCTTCGTCGGCAACTCACATCCATCGGTATCGACCATGACCTCGCGTCTCGCGTCCCTCGTCGGGGCGACGTTCCTCCTCTGCCTCGCTGCCGACACCGCCTCGGCCGCCGACGGCTCGCCGATCGACGCCGCAGACACCGGCTTCATGATCGCCGCCACCGCCCTCGTCCTGATGATGACCCTGCCCGGTCTGGCGCTGTTCTATGCCGGCATGGTGCGCAAGAAGAACCTGCTCGCCACCATGGCCCAGTCGGTCGCCGCCACCGCGGTGGTGTCGATCCTGTGGTTCGTGCTCGGCTATTCGCTCGCCTTCACCGGCGACGGCGCGGTCATCGGCTCCGCCGCCCGCCTCTTCGGCGCCGGCATCGGCCTCGACACGGTGAGCCCCTTCGCCAAGACCATTCCCGAGATGCTGTTCCTCGCCTATCAGATGACCTTCGCCGTCATCACCGTGGCGCTGGTCGGCGGCTCGGTCGCCGACCGCATGAGCTTCGCCGCCTTCCTGATCTTCTCGGTGATCTGGCTGTTCCTGGTCTACGTCCCCTCCGCCCACTGGGTGTGGGGCGGCGGCTTCCTCGGCGCGATGGGCGTCATCGACTTCGCCGGCGGCACCGTCGTCCACATCAACGCCGGCGTCGCCGGTCTGGTCGCCGCCCTCGTCGTCGGCAACCGCATGGGCTTCGGCCGCGAGAACCTCGCGCCCTTCGACCTGACCATGGCGGTCACCGGCACCGGCCTCCTGTGGGTCGGCTGGTTCGGCTTCAACGGCGGTTCGGCGCTCGGCGCCGGCTCGCGCGCCGTCTACGCCATCATGGCCACCCACCTCTCGGCCTCCGCCGGCGCCATCGCCTGGACGGCGATGGAATGGTGGCAGCGCGGCAAGCCTTCGGTGCTCGGCATGATCTCCGGCGCCATCGCCGGCCTCGGCATGATCACCCCGGCGTCGGGCTACGTCGAACCCTGGGCCGGCCTCGTCATCGGCCTCGTCGGCGGCGTGCTGTGCTACTGGTGCTGCACCGAACTCAAGCATCGCCTGAACTACGACGACAGCCTCGACGTCTTCGGCGTCCACGGCGTCGGCGGCCTGATCGGCACGCTGCTCGCCGGCGTCTTCGCCTCCTCGGCGATCACCGGCGACACCGCCGTCTCCGGCCTGATCGAAGGCAACCTGCGCCAGTTCGGCCTGCAGGCCCTCGGCGTCGCGGTGGTGACCGCGTGGTGCGTCGCCGGCACCTGGATCGCGCTCAAGGTGACGAGCCTCGTCACCGCCCTGCGCGTCGCCCCCGATCAGGAACGCGAAGGCCTCGACCTCGCCCTCCACGGCGAGACGCTGCACACCTGATCGCGCAACGACGACACCGTCCGAGATCGAGAGGCGGCCTCCGGGCCGCCTCTTCACGTTTCGGCCGTTGCTCACACCTGCGGCACGATGATCAGCCGCTCGACCGGCACACCCTTCTCGAAGTGGCTCTCGACGATCTCGTCGACGTCCGCTTCCGTTGTCGGCGCGTACCAGATGCCCTGCGGATAGACCACCATCAGCGGCCCGGCGCGGCAGAAGCCGAGACAGCCGGTCGCGGTCATCGCGACCTTCGGATCGCGCAGGCTCTCGATCCCCCAGCCCAGCCGTTTCCACAGCGCCTCCGCCCCGGCCGCACCGCACGAGCCGCGCGGGTGACCGGGCGGGCGCGATTGGAAACAGGCGAAGACGTGGATGTCGAAGACCTGCGGGATGTCGAGGCTCATGACGGGGTCCTTCTCTCGTCGTGTCCCACCCCTCCATTCAAGCCCCGTGCCGCCGCGGCCCGGCGGAACGCTTCTTGCTGCGGCGACGCTCGGCGAACGGCGGAAATGCGGAGGTTTCGACGATGCGGGACGAGACGGCGGCGGCGCACCGCGGAAAGCCGGCGATCGACGACGCGATCGATTTCGGCGAGGTGTCGCCGGCCGTGAACGAAATCCTACAAGAGGGTGTGGCGCTCCACCGACACGACCGGGCGGCCGCCGACGCCCGCTTCCGCGCCGCCCTCGCCCTCGACCCGACCGCCCTTCAGACCTGGTTCTGCCTCTACAAGATCCACACCTATGCGGGCGATCTCGACGCCGCGTTGGAGGCGGCGATGGGCGGCCTGCGCGCGGCGGCGCGCCGGGCGAACCTCGCACCCGACTGGACCGGGTGGCGCCGCGACGAGATCCCGACGAACGACGCCGGCCGCTTCGCCCTCTACACGTTGAAGGCCCTCGCCTTCATCCGCCTGCGCCGCGTCGAACCGGACGAGGCCGCTCGCGTTCTCGCCCGCCTCGCCCGGCTCGATCCCGACGACCTCGTCGGCGGATCGGTGGTCGCCGTGATCGCCGCCGGACTCCCGGCGTGAGCATCAACCCGATCTTCAGATCGATCGGCTAGAGATTTCGCGACCCCCGTCCCGAGGGGTCGGCGGGATCTCGCGATGTTCGTGTTCTTCCACCAGAACGACGTCACCGACGCCCAGGGCGGCATCGAACGCTACGTCGACACGCTCGTCGCCGCCGCCGGCGACGACGCCCGGCTCGTCTCGGAGGAACCGGCACGCCCGGCCGCGACCCGGATCGGCTTGGCGCTGCCGAACCTGCCGGGACCGAAGTGGATCCCTTTCACCCTGGCGGTGATCGCCAACGTCCGCCGCATCCGCGCCGCGCTCGCGGGCGCGCCGAAACGGGTGCTCGAGTTCTCGCGCCCCGAATACGTCGCCTTCGCCTGGATGTTCCCCGGCGCCAAGGTCTTCACCATCCACGGCACCGGACCCGGCGAGGGTGAACGGGCGAAGCGCCTCGTCCACGATCTCGCCTGCTGGTTCCTACCCCTGGTGGCCGACCGGGTGCAGGTGGTCGGCCGCGACGACACGGGCCTCTCGGCCGGCGTCGTCGCCCGCCCCGGCCCCCGCCTCGCCCACATCGACGCCTGGTACGACCACGTCTTCGCTCCCCGCCCGCTGGCGGCCACGCAGAAGACCGTCGTCTTCTACGCCGGCCGCATCGTCGAGCAGAAGAACCCGAAGCTGCTCTTCGAGATCATCCGCGAGGGCAAACGCCGCCACGGCGACAGGATCGAGTTCCGTTATTTCGGCGGCGACACCGACCGCATCGTCGAGGCCGGCGTCGGCGACCTCGTCACCATGTCGGGCCTTCTCGACGCCCGCGGTCTCGCCGCCGCCATCGCCGACTGCCACATGGGGCTGATGTGCTCGCACTTCGGCGAGGGCTCGCCCTTCATCGTCGTCGAGACGCTGGCCTGCGGCCGCCCCTACGTGCTCTCGAAACTGCCGACCCTCGTCGGCGCCTACGCCGGCAATCCCGGCATCCGCTTCGCCGAAGACCTGACCGCCGAGGCCTTCCTCGCCGCGATCGACCGCCTCGCCGCCGACCTCGCCGCCGGCCTCACGCCCGAGACGATCGCCGCCTCGGTCGCGGCGCGCGCCAAGCCGGTCGCCACCCGCGCCCTTCTCGCCGACCTCGCCGCGCTCGCCCGCTGAACGGCCGAGCCGCTCACCCCGCGACGATGTCCTTGCGACCGAAGCGGCGCAGCGCCCTACCGAGCCGCATCTCGTCCTCGCGCAGCTTCGCCAGTGTCTCGGCGGTGAAGCGGATGTGCTCGCCGGCCGCCGCCTCGGCGCGGTCGGGATCGCCGGCGAGAACCGCTTCCGCGGTGGCGACGTGCTGGGTGAGGAGGATGTCGCGCACACCCGGGGTCACATAGAGGCGGCGGCGATTGTAGAAGACGTCGCCGCGCAGCAGTTCGGAGAAGGCGCGCATGACGTGCAGCACCACGAGATTGTGGCTCGCCTCGTAGATCAGCATGTGCAGATCGGCGTCGGCCTCCGCCTCCGCCGTCGGATCGTCGACGCCGTGCGCCGCCTTCATCCGCTCGAGACAAGCGGCGCTCGCCTGCCGGTCGAGATCGGCGGCGCGCTCGGCGGCGAGCCGCGCCGCCGCCCCCTCGACCAGCTTGCGATACTCGAGATAGTCGACGATCACCTGTTCGTTCGACTGCATCAACGTGGCGAGCGGCTCGGTCAACGGCGCCATGAAATGGGCGACGTAGGTGCCGCCGCGGGTGGTGCGCAGCAGTTTGCGCGCCTCGAGCTTGTCGAGCGCCTCGCGCAACGACGGCCGCGACACCTCGAGCTTCTCCGAGAGCTCGCGCTCCGAGGCCAGACGCTCGCCGGGCCGGAGCGTCCCCTCCAGGATGAGCTGTTCGATGTGCTCGGCGATGGCGTCCGCCAATTTCGGGTTTCGCACCGGTTCCACGGCCTGCCCTCCGACCTCCCACGTCCCTCCCCGCGCCACCTCGGTCCGTCTGGCGCGGACTTCTGGTTCGGTGACGACGTTCCGCGGCATCGTATGACCTCGCGGCCGGCTTGGTAAGATGAAAAGACCACCGACGGGCGCTTTCCCCCATCGGCCGGCGTTACGACCCCATCACCCAGCGTCATGTCGTCGCCGATCGGACGAAAGTCGTGGCGCCTCACGACTGGCAACCACTCCGTAGATTAGGCGAATTGTAATGATTCCGAGTCGATGCTCCTGAAGTTGATCCGACGAAATACGCGAGCCACCGGACTTCGACGTCGAACCCGGAGATGTTCGACCAGATTTCGGCCGCAGGACGCGGACGAGGACACGGGATCCGATCGGGAACCGGAATGAACGACGAGCGGCGCAGGTCCTACGTGGTGCGGGTGGTGGCGGCCTATGCGCTGTTCGCCTCGCTGTGGATCTACGCCTCCGACACCGTCCTCGCACAGATCGCCGACCACGAACTGCTGATGGAGATCTCCGTCTTCAAGGGGCTCCTGTTCGTCGTGACGACGGCGGCGCTGCTCGTCGTGGCGCTCCTGCGCATGCCCGGACGCGAGGAGACCAGGACGCTCGCCCGCACCACGGGTTCGATGGCGCCGCTGCTGGCGCTCGCCGCGGCCGTCGCGGCGGTGCTGACCATCGCCCACTTCGCCTATCGCGCCCAATCGGCGACCATCCAGAAGGACGCGATCCAGAAGCTCGAAGCGCTCGCCCGCCTCGAGGTCGACGCCATCGGCCGCTGGATCGAAAATCGCCGCAGCGATGCCGAGGTGACGGCTCGCGATCCCGCCCGGCGGCAGGTTCTGGAACGCTGGATCGACACCCGCAATTCCGAGGATGGCGACACTCTCGAAGAAGCGCTGGTGGCGCTGCGCAGCGGTCACGAGTTCCATGGCGTCGCTCTGGTGGACGCCGTCGGCCGGTTGCTCCTCGGTGACGAGGAGGCCCTCTCCGACACCGCCGAGTTCCGCAGCGCCGTCGCCCGCGCCGGCACCGGCACCCGGGTGACCCTGCTCGATCTCCATCGCCGCCCCGACGGCACCGTCCACATGGCGTGGCTCGCCCCCATCTTCGACCGCGAAATGCGGCGGGGAGACCCCCTCGCCGTTCTCGTCGTCGACGTCGATGCCGCGACCTGGCTCTACCCCTATCTGGCGTCGTGGCCCCTCCCGAGCCGCACCGGCGAGAACGCCATGGTCCGCCGCGAGGGCGACAAGGTCCTGTCGCTCGCCGACACCCGTTTCGCCCACACCGGACCCCTGACCCGCCGTCTGTCGCTCGATCGGCTCGACCAGCCGATCGTCCGCCACATCCGTTTCGGTGAGACTTCGGCCGCCGGCGTCGACTATCGCGGCGAACGCGTCCTCGCCGCCATGGCGACCATCCCGTCGACCGGCTGGATCCTCGTCGCCAAGATGGACGAGGCCGAAGCCCTCGCCGACCTCCAGGGTCTGGCCTTCGGCACCGGCCTGTCCATCCTCCTGGTGCTCATCGCCGGCCTCGGCATCGCCATCCTGTCGTGGCAGCGCCAGCGCCTCGACGCCGCCTATCGCGAGATCGACCAGCGCCACCGCGCCCAGGCGGCCGAACAGCGCTTCCGCTCGACCTTCGAACAGGCCGCCGTCGGCATCGCCCAC
>CALMYM010000143.1 GCA_937873675.1 uncultured Alphaproteobacteria bacterium
AGACGTCGTCGACCACCACGTAACGGCCGCCCGCCGGCAGCGCCCCGAGCTTCGCCTCGGAGACGACGCACAGGCTCGCGTCGCGCTGCAGCGCCACCTCGACGAAATCGTGGCCGGCGCGGGCGTCCCGGACGAGGGCGAAGAGGGCCCCGCCGTCGGCGAGCGCCCGGCTGTCGATCGAGACCCCGGTCACCGCCGCACCGGGCGAGCCGACCACCCGTCCGCCCGTGGCGGCGACGAAATCGGCGAGGGTCCAGAGGGGGGCGGTCATCGGCGAAGATCCTCGAGGGCGGCGGCCACGGAGTCGTGGTCGGAGAAGGGCAACGTCGTCTTGCCGACGATCTGGCCCGTTTCATGGCCTTTGCCGGCGACGACCAACACGTCCCCCTTTTCGAGCATCGCCACCGCCTCGCGGATCGCCCGTCCGCGATCGCCGATCTCGATCGCGCCCGGCGCCGCGGCGAGGATCTGCCGGCGGATCTCCGCCGGATCTTCCGAACGCGGATTGTCGTCGGTGACGATCGCCACGTCGGCGAGCCGGGTGGCGATCTCGCCCATGATCGGCCGCTTGCCCGGATCGCGGTCGCCGCCGCAGCCGAAGACCACGACCAGCCGCCGCTCGGAGTAGGGACGCAGCGCCTCGAGCACCTTCTCCAGCGCATCGGGCTTGTGGGCGTAGTCGACGAAGGCCGGCGCTCCCGCCGCCGTCGCCCCGACGAGATCGAGCCGGCCGGGTGCCCCCTGGAGATGGTCGAGCGCGCCGAGCGCCGCCTCGACCGACAGACCGGTGACGATGGCGAGGCCCGCGGCGACCAGCGCGTTGGAAACCTGGAAGGTGCCGAGGAGCGGCAGCCGGACGGTGTGGGTCGCGCCCGCCGCCTCGACGGTCAACACCTGCCGGCCCGCTTCCGACACGACATCGACCAGCCGCAGGTCGGCGCCGTTGCGCCCGACCTCGAACACCCGACGCCCGGCGGCACGCGCCCGCACCGCCGCCCTGACACCGTCCGCGGTGTCCGTCTCGACGACGACCGGCGCACCTACGGGGACCAGATCCTCGAACAGGCGCATCTTGGCGTCGAAGTAGTGCGCGACCGTCGGATGGTAGTCGAGATGGTCGCGCGACAGGTTGGTAAAGGCCCCGGCCGAGACGCGGACGCCGTCGAGCCGGTGCTGATCGAGCCCGTGCGACGAAGCCTCGAGCGCCACGTGGGTGACGCCCTCGTGCGCCAGGCTGGCGAGGTCGCGAGCGAGGTCGACCGGGTCGGGCGTCGTCAGCGAACCGTAGGCGGCACCGTCCGGTTTGACGATGCCGATGGTGCCGATCGACGCCGCGGCGAGCCCGTGATGCGCCCAGATCTGGCGGACGAAGGCGGCGACCGAGGTCTTGCCCGAGGTGCCGGTGACCGCGACGATCGTCGCCGGCTGGTCGGCGAAGAAGCGCGCCGCGACCAGCGCCAGCGCCCGACGCGGATCGTCGGCCCCGAGGACCGGTACGCCGACGTCGCCGAGCGTCGTATCCGCCCCGGTCAGGATCGCCACCGCGCCCTTGTCCACCGCCTGCGCCGCATAGGTCGCGCCGTCGGCCTTCGAGCCGGCGAGCGCCGCGAACAGCCAGCCCGGCTCGACCTTGCGGCTGTCGGCGGTGACGCCGACGACCTCGGGATCCGCGGCGGTGACGCCGACGACCTCGGGGTCCGCGCCCACGGCTTCCGCGACGATCCCTCGGGTGAGTTCCCTGAGGCGCATGAACCAGAACCCCGTTCATCCCGTCCGTCACGGCCACGGCCGACGGACGAGTTCAGTTGGAAGCGACCGTGGGCTTGCCCTGGTCGTATCGCGGCATCACCCCCAGGATGGGCGCGATGCGACGGATGATGGCGCCGACCGTCGGCGCCGTGTTGAGGCCCGCGGTGGCGGCGCCGACGTCCTTTTCCGCCTTCGGCTCGTCGAGCACCACCAGCACGACGTACCGCGGATCGTCCATCGGGAAGGCCGAGAGGTACGAGTTGAACCGCTTGTTGCCCGAATAGCGACCGTTCTCGAGCTTTTCCGCCGTCCCGGTCTTGCCGCCGACGAGATAGCCCGGCACGTCCGCCTTCGAGCCGGAACCGCCCGATCCCGGCGTGTTGTTGAGCCGGAACAGGTAGCGCATCTTGTCGCTCGTCTCCGGCCGGATCACCTGCACCGCGACCTTCTCCGCCTCCTCGCGCGTCCGCTTGAAGAAGGTCGGCGAAATGTAGAGCCCGCCGTTGACCACCGCCGCGCCGGCGACCGCCGTGTGCATCGGCGTCACCGAGATGCCGTGACCGAAGGCCTGGGTGGCGGTCGAGATTTCCGACAGGCGCCTGGGATAGAGCGGCGAGGCGACTTCGGGAAGCTCGGTGTCGAGTTTCTTGTGGAAACCGATCTTGTCGAAGAAGACGCTCTGCGCCTCCGGACCGACCTTCAGCGCCATCCGCGCCGAACCGATGTTCGACGAATAGATGAAGATCTCCGGCACGCTCAGCACCCGCCCCTTGGCGTGGAAGTCCGAGATCTTCTGCGAGCCGAAGTGGAGCGAGGCGGAAGCGTCGAAACTGTCGTGCAGCCCGACCTTGCCGCTGTCGAGCGCGAAGGCCGAATTGAAGGTCTTGAACACCGATCCCATCTCGAACACGCCGGCGGTCGCCCGATTCATGTTCTGCTTCTCGAGCGCCTGCTCGGGGTGATTGGGATCGAAGTCGGGCAGCGACGACATCGCCAGCACTTCGCCGGTCTTGGCGTCGAGGACGATGCCGATCGCCGCCACCGCGTGGAAGCGCTTCATCGCGTCGGAGATCTCGTCGCGCACCACGTGCTGGACCCTGAGATCGAGCGACAGCCGCCGCGCCTTGAGGCCGCGATCGACGACGAGCCCGGTGGCGCGCAGATCGGCGAGCCCCATCTCCTGGTCGACGTATTTCTCCAGGCCCGAGATGCCCTGGTTGTCGACGTTGACCGTGCCGAGGACGTGACCGGCGAGCCCCGCGCCCGGATAGAACCGCCGGTTCTCCTCCATGAAGCCGATGCCGGGGATGCCGAGGCGGAAGATCTTCTGGCGCTGCTGCTTGGTCACCTCGCGCTTCAGCCAGACGAACCCGGCCTTCGACGACAGCCGCTTGCGGATGGTCTCGTCGGTCCGCATCTCCGGGATGACGGTGGCGAGCGCCTCGATCGCCTCGTCGACGTCGAGGATGCGCTTCGGCTCGGCGTAGAGCGACGCCGACTTCACGTCGGTCGCCAGCACCTCGCCGTTGCGATCGAGCAGATCGGGCCGCGCCGTGGAGACCTGCGAGCTGCCCGAGGCGAGCGCATCGGAATGGTCGTCGCTGGCGACGCCGAGATCGACGAGCCGCATCGCCACCGCGAAATAGACCGTCGCGAAGGTCAGGCCGGCGACGACGATGCGCCGGCGCGACGCCGACAGATCGCGTGCCGCCCGCACTTCGGGGTGTTCGTGCTCTTCGGACTGCTCGGCGATGTCACTCATGGACACGAGACCTCACCGGTTGGCTTTCGCCGGCGACTGAGCCGGCACGGGAACGACGATCCTGGGAACCAACATCAACGGCGCCGAGGAGGCCGGTGCCGCCTTCGGCTTCGCCACGCTGCCGGTCGTCGCCGGTCCGTCGTTGCGGTTGCCGGGCAGACGATCGAGCAGCTTGCCGATGCCGGCGTTCTTCTCGCCGCCCTTCTCCGGCTGGGCGAGTTTCACCGAGCCCTTCGGCGTCGGCGTCGCCACCGGGGCCGGCGCATCGCCGCTCACCGCCGGCTTGAACGGAATGTCGTCGATCGTCGCGATCTGGGTCGGATCGAGCGGATCGAGTTCGAGATAGGAGTGATAGCGCTCGACCAGATCCTGCAGGCGCTTGGGCTGATTGAGCAGGCTCCACTCCGCCTTCAGCGTGGCGATGACGTCGCGCTCGGCGTCGATCTTGCGATTGATCTTCGCCACCCGCGCGGTCGCCCGCTCGGCCTCGTATTTGAAATCGTAGACGATCGCCGCACCGACGAGCATCAGGATGACGAGCAGGATGTTGATGGTCCTCAGCATCAGCGTCCCCCCCGCCCGCGCATCTCGACCCGCGGCAGACCGAGCGCCTCCGCATCGATCGGCCGCGCCGGCGCCTTCGTCCTGACCGCCGCCCGGAGCTTCGCCGAGCGCGCCCGCGGATTGCTGGCGATCTCCGCCTCGTCCGCCTCGTCGACACCCTTGGTGAGCAATTCGAACGTCGCCGGCGCCACCGTCGCGATCGGCGCGTGACGCGAGCCGCCCGGCGCGACCTTCGAGCGATCGGCGAAGAAGCGTTTGACGATGCGATCCTCGAGCGAATGGAAGGTGACGACCACCAACCGCCCGCCCGGCTTCAGCGCCCGTTCGGCGGCGGCCAGCGCCCGCACGAGTTCGCCGAGTTCGTCGTTGACGTGGATCCGCAGCGCCTGGAAGACGCGCGTCGCCGGATGGATCTCGTGCGGCTTGGCGCGGATCACACCCTCGATCAGCTTGGCCAGCTGCCGCGTCGTGGTGAAGG
>CALMYM010000144.1 GCA_937873675.1 uncultured Alphaproteobacteria bacterium
CAAGGTGGTGACGGCTTCGGCCGCCATGGCGGCATTGAAACTCGCCGCTTCGGGATGGGCGAGAACGACGAGCACCTTCATGGGACGACCCTCGCGTGTCGCGGTGTCGGGGTGGCTCGACCGGAAGAGTAGTCGGTGGGGCGACCCGCGACCAAGCGGACGAACCCGGATGCGTCGATCGGAAGCAGAGTCACCCCCTGCCCATCAGATGGGCAGTGCGTCCGTCACCTTGACCTCCTCCATCACCGCATAGGTGCGCGTCTCGCGGACACCGGGGAGCGGCAGGATGACCTCGGCGAGGAAGCGGCGGTAGGCGGCCATGTCCTTGACCCGCGACTTGATCAGGTAGTCGAAGCCGCCGGCCACCAGATGGCATTCGAGCACCTCGCCGGCGCGGCGCACCTGGACGGCGAAGGCGTCGAAGACGTCCGGGCTGGTGCGGTCGAGCAGCACCTCGACGAAGACCAGGAGGCCGCGACCGAGCTTCACCGGATCGAGTTCGGCGCGGTAGCCGAGGATGAAGCCGTCGCGGGTGAGGCGGCGGACGCGATCGGCGGTGGCGGTGGCGGACAGGCCGATGCGCTCGGCGAGATCGGCGTGGGTGATGCGGCCGTCGAGTTGGAGAACCGCGAGGATCTTGCGGTCGAGACGATCGAGACCGTCGATATCGGTGTCGGACATGGCTTCGACCTTCGTTTCCACTGTTTCGGCACATGATATCGCCGAACATCGCGGCGAAGAAGCGATTATCCTCCGATATCGACGGTCGAGCGCGGCTCGACCCACCGTTTCCCCGCATCTTCGGCCGACGCGCCACCCGTGGAGAGCCCCATGACCGCCTCACAGGCCCTCGTTCCCTTCGCGCCGGCCGTACCGCCGTTCCGCGCCGCCTACGCTCCCGACGACGCCCAGCTGATCCGCCGGCTGATCGGCGAGGCGCGGTTCACGGCGGAAGCGGAGGCGCGCATCGACGCCGACGCCACCCGCTTGATCGACAAGATCCGTGCCGAGACCGGCGGCTTCGGGGTCGAGGAGTTCCTGCGCGAATATTCGCTGACGACCCGCGAGGGGCTGGCGCTGATGGTGCTCGCCGAGGCGTTGCTGCGCGTGCCGGACGCCGAGACCGCCGACAAGCTGATCGAGGACAAGCTCGCCGAGGCACGGTTCGAGAAGCACGAGCGGGTGTCGGACGCGTGGCTCGTCTCCGCCTCGGCCTGGGCGATGGGCATCACGGCGCGGATCCTCAAGCCGGGCGAGACGCCGATGGGGGTGCTCTCGGGGCTGGTCAAGCGGGTCGGCATGCCGACGGTCCGCACCGCGGCGCGGCAGGCGATGCGGGTGATGGGCTGGCAGTTCGTGCTGGGCGAGACGATCACCTCGGCCCTGTCACGCGCCGCCGCGATGGAGGCCAAGGGCTATCGCCACTCCTACGACATGCTCGGCGAGGGGGCGCGGACGGCGGCCGACGCCGAGAAATACTTCGCTTCCTATGCCGACGCGATCGAGCGTATCGGCAAGGCGGCGAAGGGGGCGCTGCCGCAACGCGCCGGCATCTCGGTGAAGCTCTCGGCGCTACATCCGCGCTACGAGGCGGTGAACCACGCCCGCGTCATGCGCGAACTGGTGCCGCGTCTCCTCGATCTCGCGCGGCGTGCCAAGGCGCACGACCTGTGCTTCACCGTCGACGCCGAGGAGGCGGACCGGCTCGAGCTCTCCCTCGACGTCTTCGCCGCGACGCTGGCCGATCCCTCGCTCGCCGGCTGGGACGGCTTCGGCCTCGCCATCCAGGCCTATCAGAAGCGGGCGATCGAAGTGGTCGACTGGATCGGACGGCTGGCGGAGGCGTATGACCGCAAGCTGATGGTGCGGCTGGTCAAGGGCGCCTATTGGGACACCGAGATGAAGCGGGCGCAGGAGCGCGGGCTCGCCGACTATCCGCTGTTCAGCCGCAAGGCGGCGACGGATCTGTCGTTCCTCGCCTGCGCCCGGCGGCTCCTGGCACTCAGACCGCGGATCTATCCGCAGTTCGCCGGCCACAACGCCCAGACGCTGGCGCAGGTGCGCGAGTTGGCGCGGGAGAACTGGACCTCGACCGATCCGGGCTTCGAATTCCAGAAGCTGCACGGCATGGGCGACGCGCTGCATCGAACGCTGGTGGAGGAGGACGGCTATCCCTGCCGCATCTATGCCCCGGTCGGCGGCCATCGCGATCTCCTCGCCTATCTCGTTCGCCGGTTGCTGGAGAACGGCGCCAACTCCTCCTTCGTCGCCAAGGTCGGCGACGACTCGATCCCGGTCTCGGCGCTGCTCGCCCGGCCGGAGGAGGAACTCGGCCACGGGGCGAAGCCGCGCCATGCCCGCATCCCGCTGCCGCGCGATCTCTACGGCGCGGCGCGCAAGAATTCGGCCGGGCTCGAATTCGGCTGGAGCCACGAGCGCGACGCGCTCGTCTCGGCGATCGAGGAGCATCGCGGTGTCAGTTACGAGGCGGCGCCGATCGTCGCCGGCAAGGGGCGGCCGGGCGCGGCACGGGACGTGATTTCGCCGATCGACGGCCGCACCGTCGTCGGCGCGGTGAGCGAGGCGATACCGGCGCTCGCCGCCGAGGCGGTGGAAGTGGCGCTCGCCGCCTTCCCCGCCTGGGATCGCACCCCGGTCGAGAAGCGGGCGGCGGCGCTCGAGCGAGCGGCGGACGCGCTCGAGGCGAAGCGCGAGCAGCTGATGGCGCTGCTCGCGGCGGAGGCCGGCAAGACGCTCCCCGACGGGCTGGCGGAGGGACGCGAGGCGGCGGACTTCTGCCGCTACTACGCGGCGGAGGCGCGCAAGGGCTTCGGCGAGGGGCGTCTGCTCACCGGTCCGACCGGTGAGGAGAACCGCTTCGTCCTGCGCGGCCGCGGCGTCTTCGTCTGCATCTCGCCCTGGAACTTCCCGCTCGCGATCTTCACCGGCCAGGTGGCGGCGGCACTCGTCGCCGGCAACGCGGTCGTCGCCAAGCCGGCGGAGCAGACGCCGCTGGTCGCGGCGCTCGCCGTCGGCATCCTGCACGAGGCGGGGGTCCCGACCGGCGCCCTGCAGTTCGTGCCCGGCGACGGGGTGATCGGCGCGGCGCTCGTCGGCGATGCGCGCATCGCCGGTGTCGCCTTCACCGGCTCGACCGAGGTGGCGCGGATCATCAACCGCACGCTCGCCGCCAAGGACGGGCCGATCGTGCCGCTGATCGCCGAGACCGGCGGCATCAATGCCATGGTGGTCGACGCCACGGCGCTGCCCGAGCAGGTCGCCGACGACGTGGTGATGTCGGCCTTCCGCTCCGCCGGTCAGCGCTGCTCGGCGCTGCGGCTGCTGTTCGTCCAGGAGGACGTGGCGCCGCGGATGATCGAGATGATCTCGGGGGCGGCGAAGGAACTCGGGCTCGGCGATCCGCATCTGGCGACGACCGACGTCGGCCCGGTGATCGACCGGGAGGCGAAGGACAAGCTCGACGCCCACATCGCCGAAGCGCGGACGAAGAACCGGGTGGCGTGGCAGGCCGACACGCCGGTCGGCGCCCTCGCCGGCGGCACCTGGGTGGCGCCGACCATCATCCGGCTCGATCGGCCGCAGGACCTGACGAAGGAGGTCTTCGGCCCGGTGTTGCACGTCGTCACCTGGAAGGCGGAGAAGCTCGACGAGGTGATCGCGGCGATCGCCGCGACCGGGTACGGCCTCACGCTGGGCATCCACAGCCGCATCGACGCCACCATCCGGCGGATCTGCGAGAAGCTCTCGGTCGGCAACGTCTACGTCAATCGCAACATGATCGGCGCGGTGGTGGGCGTGCAGCCGTTCGGCGGATCGGGCCTCTCCGGCACCGGCCCCAAGGCCGGCGGACCGGACTATCTCGCCCGTTTCGCGCTCGAGCAGACCATCTCCACCAACACCGCCGCAGCGGGTGGCAACGCCTCGCTGATCGCGATGGGCGAAGAATGAGCAGGTAGCGTCACAGAAGGGCGTTACAAGGGGGAAACACCCCCTCTGGCCATAAGCACTTCATGGGATGCTAATCTTTACGGGCCGTGGTGCAGTCCCGGTGGGATCCGCGAGGGTCTCTTCATTTCAGTGCACCTTTACCGGTTTTCTCTTCCCGGGAAGTGACCCAGTCACTTCCCGGGTTTCTTTTTTCCGGGCGACTCCCGGAGGACATCTGGCGGGCGGCGGCGGCGCAGGCTACCAACGCCGCCATGATCTTCGTTCCGCCCTCCGACCTGCCGATCGAAGCGGCCCTGCCCGATCTTCTCGCCGCGCTCGAAGCGCGACCGAACGCGGTGCTCGTCGCCCCACCGGGCGCGGGCAAGACGACGCGGGTGCCGCTCGCCCTCATGGCGGCGCCGTGGCGCGGCGACGGGCGCATCGTCATGTTGGAGCCGCGACGGCTCGCCGCCCGCGCCTCCGCCGCACGGATGGCGAAGACGCTTCGCGAAGAGGTCGGCGCCACCGTCGGTCACCGCGTCCGCATGGACAGCCGGGTGACCAAGGCGACGCGCATCGAGGTGGTCACCGAGGGCGTCTTCACCCGGATGATCCTCGACGATCCGGAACTGACCGGCATCGCCGCGGTGATCTTCGACGAGTTCCACGAACGCAGCCTCGACGGTGATCTCGGTCTGGCGCTCGCCCTCGACGCGCAGGGAGCGCTGCGGCCCGATCTGCGCATCCTCGTCATGTCGGCGACCCTCGACGGGGCACGGGTGAAGGACCTGCTCGGCGAGGCGGCGCTGGTCACGTCCGACGGCCGCGCCTTCCCGGTGGAGACGCACCATGCGCCGCGGCGGCCGGAGGCGCGGCTGGAGGCGGAGGTGGCGACGGCCGTCTCGCGCGCCCTCGACGCCGATCCGGGATCGATGCTGGTGTTCCTGCCGGGCCAGGGCGAGATCCGCCGCGTCGCCGAGGCGCTCGACGGGCGGCTCGGCGCGGGCGTCGACATCGCGCCGCTCTACGGGGCGCTGACCCCGGCCGAACAGGACCGCGCCATCCGCCCGGCGGAGGCGGGGCGGCGCAAGGTGGTGCTCGCCACCTCGATCGCCGAGACGTCGCTCACCATCGAAGGGGTGCGCATCGTCGTCGATGCCGGGCTCGCGCGGGTGCCGCGCTACGAGCCCGACACCGGGCTGACGCGGCTCGAGACCGTACGGGTGTCGCGCGCCTCCGCCGATCAGCGGCGCGGTCGCGCCGGACGCACCGAACCCGGTGTGTGTTGGCGGTTGTGGGCCGAGCCGCAGACGGCGGCGCTGGCGCCTTTCGATCGGCCGGAGATCCTGGAGGCGGACCTCGCCTCGCTGGTGCTCGATCTCGCCGAATGGGGGGTGAGCGATCCCGCCACCCTCGCCTTCCTCGACCCACCGCCGAAGCCGGCGTGGGACGAGGCGGTGGCGCTGTTGAAGGACCTCGACGCGCTCGACGACGAAGGCCGCCTGACCGAGGAGGGACGGGCGCTGCGCCGCCTGCCGCTCCATCCGCGGCTCGCCCACATGGTGCATCGCGCGGCGGCGGGCGGTGCGGGCAAGCTCGCGGCGGAGATCGCGGCGATCGTCTCGGAGCGCGGCATCGGCGGCACCGGCGTCGACCTCGAGGAGCGGGTGCGGCGCTTCCGCTCCGATCGGGGTGCGCGAGCCGAGGAGGCGCGGCGGATGGCGGCACGCTGGGCCTCACTCGCCGGGCGGGCGACGGCGGACGACTTCGAGAACGGCCTTTCCGACTGCGGCCGCATCCTGGCGCTCGCCTATCCCGACCGGGTCGCCCAGGCGCGCGGCGCGCCGGGGAGCTTCCGCACCGCCGGCGGACGGGGTGGGAAACTGGAGCCGCACGAGGCGCTCGCCCGTGAACCCTTCCTCGCCGTCGCCGAGATGCAGGGGGCGGCGCGCGAGGCGCGCATCCTGCTCGCCGCGGCACTCTCGGCCGCCGACATCGAAAGCGATTTCGCCGGTCACGTGGTCGAGACCGACGAGGTCGCCTTCGACGAGGCGGCGGGACGGGTGAAGGCGCGGCGGGTGCGGCGCTTCGGACGGGTGGTGCTGACCGAAAAGCCGATCGAGAAGCCGGACGCGACCCTCGTCGCCCGCGCCCTGATGGGAGCGGTCAGGGCCAAGGGCCTCGCCTCGCTGCCGTGGAGCAAGGCGGCGGAGCGGTTGCGCCAGCGCGTCGGCTACGTCCGCCGCGCCGGTTTCGCCGGCCTCCCCGACCTCGCCGACGAAGCGCTCCTCGCCGGCCTGGAGACCTGGCTGGCGCCGCAGGTCGTGGGGCGGACGTCGCCCGCCGACATCCGCGAGAGCGACGTCGCCGACGGGGTCTTCGGCCTGCTCGACTGGGAGGCGAAGCGCGTCCTCGACGCCGAGGCGCCGACCCATTTCACCGCACCGACCGGCTCGAACGTTCCGATCGACTACGAGGCGGAGAACGGTCCGGCGATCGCCATCCGGGTGCAGGAACTCTTCGGCCTCGACCGCCATCCGGCGATCTGCGAGGGCCGGGTGCCGCTGACGGTCGAGCTGTTGTCGCCGGCGCATCGCCCGATCCAGGTGACGCGCGATCTGCCCGGCTTCTGGCGCGGCACCTGGCGCGAGGTGAAGATCGAAATGAAGGGACGCTACCCGCGTCACGTCTGGCCCGACGATCCGGCGGCGGCGGCGCCGACGACCCGGGCGAAGCCGCGCGGGACGTGACGAGGGCGGGATCGCCGCGACGGCGTCGAGTGGCGGACGCGGGATGGCGTCGAACGGCGGCGCATCGCGCGATGGTTCGAGGCCCGCTCACGCGGGCACCTCACCATGAAGCGTCTTTGAGAAATCGGGGAAAGCGAAGCGCTTGATGGTGAGGTGCCCCGCCGTCGGCGGGGCTCGAACCATCGCGCAGGGACATCACCCGGCACCGTCGGCCGCGGGGCACGACCTCATTCGGCGCTTCATGGTGAGGTGCCGGCCGCAGGCCGGCCTCGAACCATCGCGCACGGCGTCGGACCGCCTGTCCCGGCCGCAACGACAGCGTCGCGTCGCTACACGGTGCGCGACGCGACGCCCTCGCCCCCCGTTCCCCTCACGCCCGCCAGCGCCGGCCGGCGAGTTCCACGGCGTAGAGGTCGGGGCGGCCGGCGAAGGCGGCGAGGCCGAGGAAGGCGGGGACGGGGTGGACGATCACCCGCGTCGACAGCCCGGCCATGGTGCCCTGGTGGGGATCCTTGTCCTCGAAGGCGGCGCGGAAGCGGCCGTCGGTGAGGAAGGGCAGGACGCGCGGCGGGATGCCGCCGGCGATGTGGACGCCGCCGTGCGGCAGGCAGACGAGGGCCATGTCGCCGGCGACCCGGCCGAGGACTTCCGCCCAGATCTCCATCACCTCGACCGCCGTCGGTTCGCCGGCGAGCGCGCTCGTCGTCACGCCGGCCGGATCGATCGCCACGACCGGGTGCCCGTCGAGCATGCGGATCGCCCGATGCAGGCGGACGAGGCCGGCGCCGTGGAGGACCTGTTCGGCGCTGACCCGACCGAGGTCCTGCGCCAGGAGGCCGAGGATCGCCGTCTCGCGGGCGCCACGCGCCGGGAAGGTGACGTGACCGCCCTCCCCGGGCACCGGGATCCAGGTGCTGCGCGAGTGGACGAGGATGCCGACGCCGAGGCCGGTGCCGGGGCCGATCACCAGTCTGGTGGCGGCGGGATGTTCGTGGCCGCCACCGATGCGGGCCACGTCGGCCTCGCCGAGGCTCGGCAGGGCCAGGCCCTGGGCCTCGAAGTCGTTGACGACGATCACGTCGGTGAAGCCGAGTTCGGCGACGAGGCGCTTCGGCTCGAACACCCAGGGGCAGTTGGTGAAGGGGACGCGGTCGCCCTCGATCGGTGCGGCGATGGCGAAGATGGCGGTGCGCGGCGCCCGCTCCAGTCCGGCCAGCACCAGGTCGCGGATGGCGGCGATCGGATCGGGGAAGGCGTCGGTCGCCGTCTGGCCGAGATCGCGATAGGGCGCGCCGGCCTCCTCCACCAGGGCGAAGCGGGCGTTGGTGCCGCCGATGTCGGCGATCAGAACCGGGAACTCGAACGCGAAGGAGGCGGGCGAAGCGGGCATCTGGGACGACTCTCGAAACGATCCGAGCGGGCTTCGACGAGCCATAACGTGTTTGCTCGGACTTGGCGATGCCGCGGCGACGGGACGGCATCTTGCCCCGCGAGTTTCTTTCCCGGCTCGGGCGAGTGCCGAAATATTCTTCCGGTGGAGAGCTCCAGGTGACGCGAAAAACCAGATGCACACCGCGAGCCGACGTGCCAATCTCGCCTCCCGGAGCGTGCGACCGTCGTGGCGGCGGGAGGCTGCGCGCGCGAATTTTCGATCTCCGACGAGAGGATTCTTCGATGCGCAAGACGACATTCGGGCTCGCGGCGATCGCCGCGGTGATCGCGGCGCCGGTACTGGCCGCCGACATCCAGCCGGCGATCCTCTACGACCTCGGCGGCAAGTTCGACAAGTCGTTCAACGAGGCCGCCTATGCCGGCGCCGAGAAGTTCAAGAAGGACGCCGGCGTCGACTATCGCGACTTCGAGATCCAGAACGACGCCCAGCGCGAACAGGCGCTGCGCAACTTCGCCCGTCGCGGCAATTCGCCGATCGTCGCCATCGGCTTCACCCAGGCGTCTTCGGTGGAGAAGGTCGCCAAGGAGTTCCCGAACCTCAAGTTCGCCATCGTCGACATGGTCGTCGATCTGCCGAACGTGCGCTCGATCGTCTTCAAGGAGCAGGAAGGCTCCTACCTCGTCGGCGTGCTCGCGGCGATGGCGTCGAAGAGCCACAAGGTCGGTTTCGTCGGCGGCATGGACATCCCGCTGATCCGCAAGTTCGCCTGCGGCTACGTCGGCGGCGTCAAGTCGGTCGATGCCAAGGCCGAGGTCTTCCAGAACATGACCGGCACCACGGGTGCGGCGTGGAACGACCCGGTGAAGGGCGGCGAACTCGCCAAGTCGCAGATCGATCGCGGCGCCGACGTCGTCTATCACGCCGCCGGCGGCACCGGCCTCGGCGTGCTGCAGGCGGCGGCGGATGCCGGCAAGCTGGGCATCGGCGTCGATTCCAACCAGAACCACCTGCATCCGGGCAAGGTCCTGACCTCGATGACCAAGCGCGTCGACGTCGCCGTCTACGACGCCTTCAAGGACGCCAAGGACGACAAGTGGACCGCCGGCGTGAAGGTGCTCGGCCTCAAGGAAGGCGGCGTCGGCTGGGCGCTCGACGACCACAACAAGGGGCTGATCAGCGCCGACATGAAGGCCGCCGTCGACAAGGCGGAAAAGGGCATCGTCGACGGGTCGATCAAGGTCCACGACTACATGGCCGACAAGACCTGCCCCTATTGATCGGGTGATCGCGCCGATCGCCGCGGTTCGGCTCGCCGCCGGGCCGCGGTCTCCGATCGGGGAGGACGAGAACCGCCCTCCCCGCGCCCCCGGCACCACGGGTGCTGCGAACCGCTGGCCGCCGTCTCATGCAGGGTTCCGTCCGACCGCAGTCCGTCCCGAGTTCGATCCCGTCCGCGGCCGACCGTCCGGCGGCGATCGAGTTCGTCGGCATCGACAAGCGCTTCGGCGCCAATCACGCCAATCGAAACATCCATCTGACCATCCGGGCCGGATCGATCCACGGGCTGGTCGGTGAAAACGGCGCCGGCAAGTCGACGCTGATGTCGATCCTCTACGGCTTCTATCAGGCCGACCGCGGCGAGATCCGGGTGAATGGGCGCAAGGTGGCGATCCGCTCCTCGGCCCAGGCGATCGCCGCCGGGATCGGCATGGTCCATCAGCAGTTCATGCTGGTCGACACGATGAGCGTGCTCGAGAACGTGCTGCTCGGCGCCGAGGGCTCGGCGACGCTCGGACCGGCGGAGAAGCGGGCGCGCGCCGTGCTGGCGCGGCTGGCGAGCGACTACGAGCTGGAGGTCGATCCGGACGCCACCGTCGCCGATCTCTCGGTCGGCGAGCAGCAGCGGGTGGAGATCCTCAAGACGCTCTACCGCGGCGCCGAGATCCTGATCCTCGACGAGCCGACGGCGGTGTTGACGCCGGCCGAGGTCGAGCACCTCTTCCGCATCCTCCGCCGCCTGCAGGGCGAGGGAAAGACGGTCGTCGTCATCACCCACAAACTCAAGGAGATCATGGCGGTGACCGACGAGGTGTCGGTCATGCGCAAGGGCGAGATCGTCGCCACCTGGCCGACCGCCGACACCTCGGTGGAGTCGCTCGCGGAAGCCATGGTCGGCCGGCGGGTGTTGCTCGAGGTGGAGAAGGGGCCGTCGGTGCCCGGCGCGGTCGAACTGGCCGTGGACCATCTCACGCTCACCGACAAGCGCGGCGTGGTGCAGGTCGACGACGTGTCGCTCGAGGTCCGGGCCGGCGAGATCGTCGGTATCGCCGGGGTGGCCGGCAACGGCCAGTCGGAGCTGCTCGAGGCGATAGCCGGGATCCGCCATGCGGCGTCCGGCGCCATCCGGCTCGGGGAGACCGAGATCACCCGGCTCGACCCGAGCGAGATCCGCGACCTCGGTCTGGCGCACATCCCCGAGGACCGCCACCGCATGGGGCTGGTGCTGCCCTTCACCGCGGAGGAGAACCTGATGCTCGGCTATCAGGACGACCCGCGCTGGGCGAAGGGGCTGCTCCTCGACATGGCCGCGCTGCGCGCCACGGCCGAGGCCGAATTCGCCGACTTCGACGTCCGTCCGCCGGAGCCGGCGCAGAGGACCGCGCTCTTCTCCGGCGGCAACCAGCAGAAGATCATCCTCGCTCGCGAGATCGGCCGCGAGCCCAAGGTGCTGATCGTCGGGCAGCCGACCCGCGGCGTCGACATCGGCGCCATCGAGGCGATCCATCGCCGGCTGATCGAGATGCGCGACGCGGGGCGAGCGATCCTGCTGGTCTCGGCCGAACTCGACGAGATCCGCTCGCTCTCCGACCGTATCCTGTGCATGTGCCAGGGGCGGATCACCGGCGAATGCCGGCCGGAGACCTCCGAGGCCGAGATCGGCCTGATGATGGCCGGGCTCTCGGGAACCGCGGCGAAGGGAGCGACAGCATGAGCGCGCCGCATCGCGACCTTCCGCCCCTCGTCGACTACGTGGTGGTGCCGTTCCTCAACCTCGCGGTCGCCTTCCTGGTCGCCGGCCTCGTCGTGCTGGCGATCGGCGAGAACCCGCTCCAGGCGGTGGCGATCATGCTGCACGGGGCGCTCGGCTATCCCGAGGGGATCGGCTTCACCCTCTACTACACCACCGGGTTCGTCTTCACCGGGCTCAGCGTGGCGGTCGCCTTCCATGCCGGGCTGTTCAACACCGGCGCGGAGGGGCAGGCGACGCTCGGCGGGCTCGGCGTGGCGCTGCTCTGCCTCACCTTCGACGGGGCGCCGTGGTGGTTGGTGCTGCCCTTCGCGCTCGCCGCGTCCGCCCTCTTCGGCGCGGCCTGGGCCTTCGTGCCGGCGTGGCTGCAGGCGCGACGCGGCAGCCACATCGTCATCACCACGATCATGTTCAACTATCTCGCCGCCACCTTGATGGTGTGGCTGCTGGTCGAGGTGCTGGGCCAACCGGGCTCGATGAGCCCGGAGACCAAGACCTTCGAGGAGGCGACGCGGCTGCCGTTCCTGCGCGATTTCCTCACGCCCCTCGGCATCGATCTCGGCCAGTCGCCGGTCAATCCGATGGTGTTCGTCGCCCTCGCCGCCGCCGTCTTCGTCTGGCTGCTGATCTGGCGCACGCGTTTCGGCTTCGAGCTTCGCACCGTCGGTCAGAACCCGACCGCCGCGGTCTATGCCGGCATCGATCCGGGCGGCATCGTCATCGCCGCGATGCTGATCTCCGGCGGGCTCTCCGGCCTGATGGCGGTCAACGAGGTGATGGGGGTGCAGCACCGGCTGCTGCTCGAATTCGTCGCCGGCGCCGGCTTCGTCGGCATCGCGGTGGCGCTGATGGGGCGGTCGCATCCCTTCGGCGTCGTCCTGTCGGCGGCGCTCTTCGGCATCCTCTACCAGGGGGGGGCCGAGCTCGCCTTCGAGAAGCCGGCGATCAGTCGCGACATGATCGTCGTCATCCAGGCGCTGGTGATCCTCTTCGCCGGAGCGCTCGAACACATGTTCCGCCCGGCGCTGGGGCGGCTCTTGGCGCGCACCGAGACCGCGGGAGGACGGACATGAGCGACCTCGCCTCCTTCGTCGACCTCCTCGCCCCGGTCGCCGGCTCGGGGCTCCGCCTGTCGGTGCCGCTCCTCTTCGCCCGCCTCGCCGGGTTGTGGTCGGAACGCTCGGGCGTCGTCGACATCGGCCTCGAGGGCAAGATGCTCGCCGCCGCCTTCGCCTCGGGTGCGGGCGCGGCGGCGTTCCATTCCCCTTGGGCGGGGCTCGTCGCCGGCATCGTCGTGTCGGTGGCGCTCGCCCTCGTCCACGGCTTCGCCGCCATCACCCAGCGCGGCAACCAGATCGTCTCGGGCGTGGCGATCAACTTCCTCGCCGCCGGCCTCACCGTGCTGCTCGGGCAGGTATGGTACGGCCAGGGCGGGCGCACGCCGCAGCTCGCCAATCCGGAGCGCTTTCTCGGCCTCGATTTCGGCACGCTCGGGCTCGACCCCCATTCGCCCCTCGGCCGCATCTGGGGTGACGTGATCTCCGGCCACAACGTCCTGACGTGGTGCGCCTTCCTCGCCGTGCCGATCACCTGGTGGGTGCTGTGGCGCACCCGCTTCGGGCTCCGGCTCCGGGCGGTCGGCGACAATCCGCATGCGGTCGACACCGCCGGCGTCTCGGTGGCGGCTCTGCGCTACCGGGCGGTGATCGTCTGCGGCGTGCTGACCGGCTTCGCCGGCACCTATCTCGCCGTCGCCCAGTCGGCCGGCTTCGTGCGCGACATGACCGCCGGCAAAGGCTTCATCGCCCTCGCCGCCCTGGTCTTCGCCAAGTGGAAGCCGCTCAACGCGCTCGGCGCCTGCCTGCTCTTCGGTATGCTCGACGCCGTCGCCATCCGCCTGCAGGGCACGCCGCTGCCGGGAGTCGGCGAAGTGCCGGTGCAGGTGTTCCAGGCGCTGCCCTATGCGCTGACGGTGGTCCTGCTCGCCGGCTTCATCGGCCGCTCGATCCCGCCCAAGGCCTCGGGCATCCCCTACACCAAGGATCGCTGAGGAGGCGCACCCGTGTCCGCCAACCTGCCGCTCGACCGCCTGTTCGAAGCCGCCGCCGACGTGCGGGTGAGGGCTCACGCGCCCTATTCCGGCTTCTTCGTCGGCGCCGCCGTCCTCGACCGCGAGGGCCGCATCCACGTCGGCTGCAACGTCGAGAACGCCGCCTTCCCCGAAGGCCTGTGCGCCGAGGCGAGCGCCATCGCCGCCATGGTCGCCGCCGGCGGGCGCGAGATCCTGGCGGTCGCCGTCGTCGGCGGGCCGGCGGAGGGCGATCCGGTGCTCTGTCCGCCGTGCGGCGGCTGCCGGCAGAAGATCCGCGAATTCGCCGTCGACACGACGACGGTGCATCTGAGGGACGATGGCGGCACGGTGACGAGCCTGACGGCGGCGGAGCTGTTGCCGCTGTCCTTCGGCCCCGGCCATCTGTGAGAGACGAGAGGATCCGACGATGGACGCCTTTCAACTCGCCGGCCTGATCCGCGACTGGGCGCCGGGGCGCCGTCCGAAGACGGCGATCGTCCTCGGTTCGGGCCTCGGTCCGCTCGCCGACGAGGTCGAGGGCGCGGCGCGGCTCTCCTATCTCGATCTGCCCGGTTTCCCGCGTTCCGGCGTCTCCGGCCACGCCGGTGAACTGGTGATCGGCGGCTTCGCCGGTCACGAGGTGGCGGTGCTCTCCGGCCGGGCGCACTACTACGAGCACGGCAATCCGCGCGAGATGGCGGTGCCGATCGCCACGCTGGCGGCGCTCGGGGTCGAGCGGATCCTTCTGACCAACGCGGCGGGAAGCCTGCGGCCCGAGGTCGGGCCGGGGCGGCCGATGCTGATCACCGATCACATCGCCTGGTCGGGGACCAATCCGCTGATCGGCGTCCAGGACGACAGCCGCTTCGTCTCGATGGTCGACGCCTACGATCCGGCGCTCCTCGACATCGCCCGCGGCGCGGCGCGCGCCGCCGGCATCGACCTCGCCGAGGGCGTCTACATGTGGTTCTCGGGCCCGTCGTTCGAGACGCCGGCGGAGATCCGCATGGCGCGGGCGCTCGGCGCCGATGCGGTCGGCATGTCGACGGTGCCCGAGGTGATCCTCGCCCGCCATGCCGGGCTCGCCGTCGCCGCGATCTCGATGATCACCAACCTCGGCGCCGGCATGACCGGCGCGGCGCTGAGCCACGACGAGACCAAACGGGAGGCCGCCAAGGGGGCCGAGCGCTTCCGCGCGCTTCTCACCGCCCTCGTCGCCGCCCTGCCGCCCGATCGGAGCGAGACCCCATGACGACACTCGATGCGAAGGCGGTCGCCGCCCGCGCCCTGCCGCTGATCGACCTCACCGACCTCGGCGACGCCGCGACGGAAGCCGGCGCCCGCGACCTCTGCGCCCGCGCCGTGACGCGGCACGGGGCGGTCGCGGCGGTGTGCCTGTGGCCGCGCTTCGTCGTGGTGGCGAAGGCGGCGCTCGCCGGCACGGGCGTGAAGATCGCCACCGTGGTGAACTTCCCCGCCGGCGGCGAGGACACGGTGGCGGTGGAGAAGGAGACGGCGCAGGCGATCGCCGACGGGGCCGACGAGATCGATCTGGTGATGCCCTATCGCGTCTTCCTCGCCGGGCGCGCGGGCTTCGCCGAGACCCAGATCGTCCGGGTGAAGCGGATCTGCGAGGGGCGGGCGACACTCAAGGTGATCCTGGAGACGGGCGAGATCGCCGATCCCGCCAAGATCCGCGCCGCCGCCGATCTGGCGCTCGCGGCGCAAGCCGATTTCGTCAAGACCTCGACCGGCAAGGTCGCGGTCAATGCGACGCCGCAGGCCGCCGAGATCCTGCTCGAGGCGATCCGCGCCTCGGGGCATCCCGCCGGCTTCAAGGCGGCGGGCGGCATCCGCACGGTCGCCGAGGCCGCGGTCTATCTCGACCTCGCCGATCGCATCATGGGACCGGATTGGGCCGCGCCCACCACCTTCCGCTTCGGAGCCTCGGGGCTCCTCGGCGACGTGCTCGCCGCGCTCGACGGGGGTCCCGCCGCCGCGTCGAGCGGCTATTGAGGGATTGCCCATGCTGCCGCAGGAGATCATCCGCAAGAAGCGCGACGGCGGCCGGGTGTCGGACGCGGAGATCGCCTTCCTGGTGAAGGGGCTCACCGACGGGTCGGT
Organism: uncultured Alphaproteobacteria bacterium; assembly: GCA_937873675.1. Taxonomy (GTDB): domain Bacteria; phylum Pseudomonadota; class Alphaproteobacteria; order Rhizobiales; family Ancalomicrobiaceae; genus CALBKH01. The sequence continues at coordinate 15,315 of CALMYM010000144.1, forward strand.
GACCGAGGGGCAGATCGCCGCCTTCGCCATGGCGGTGTTCTTCCGCGGTATGGAGCTTCCCGAACGGGTGGCGCTGACCAGGGCGATGCGCGATTCCGGCACGGTGCTCGCCTGGGATCTGCCGGGCCCGGCGCTCGACAAGCATTCCTCGGGCGGCGTCGGCGACGACGTCTCGCTGATGCTGGCACCGATGGTGGCGGCCTGCGGCGGCTACGTGCCGATGATCTCGGGGCGCGGCCTCGGCCACACCGGCGGAACGCTCGACAAGTTCGACGCGATCCCCGGC
>CALMYM010000145.1 GCA_937873675.1 uncultured Alphaproteobacteria bacterium
GTTGACCTCGGCGACGCGGTCGGCGAGGTGCTCGGCGATCTCGTCGGTGCGGCGGGTGAGGACGCGGCCGACCTCGTCCATGCGACCGTCGAAGGCGGCGGTGACCTGGGCCTGGCCCTGAGCGAAGGTCGTGGCGATCTCGCGGGTGCGCTCCATCAGGCTCTCGGAGATCTGGCGACCGCGCAGGTCGAGCGCCTCCTCGATGCGGCCGACGCGGCCGTCGATGGTCGAGGCGAGCGTCTCCGCCCGACGCTCGAAGTCGCGCGTGGCGTTCTCGACGCTGGCGCCGACGGTGGCGCCGAATTCGCCGAGACGGGCCTCGAGGGCTTCGGACATGTCGGTGGTATGACGATCGACCACCTCGCCGATGAGGGCGGTGCGGGTCTCGATGGTCGAGGCGAGCATCTCGGTCTTGGCGGCGAGCGTGTCGGAGACCGTGACGAAGCGGGTCTCGAGCAGGTCGCGCATGGTCTCGGTGCGGTCGCCGAGGACCTCGACGAGGCCGGCGGCGCGGACGTTGACGATCTGATCGAGGGTGTCGAGACGGGCCGAGAGGCCGGACGTGACGGATTCGCCCCGCTCGGCCAGGGTCTCGGCGATGCGCGTTCCGGTCTCGGCCATCCGCTGGGCGACGACGTCGCCCTGGGTGCCGACGAGACGCGCCACCTCGGTGCCGGCGCGGCCGAGCCGTTCGGCGAGATCGTGGGTGCGCTTCAGGAGCTCGTCGCCGACGCCGTTGAGCGTGGTGTCGAGGTTCGAGCGGAACTCGCCGGTGCGGGCCTCGAGCAACTCGTCGAGGTTCTTGCCGGTGTCGGCGAGGCGCTGCTCCAGTTCGGCGCCGTGGACGACGATCGACTTGTAGATCTTCTCGCCGGTGTCGCCGAGGCGATCGGCGAGTTCGCCGCCGCGCGAGGAGATGGTCTCGGCGATCTTGGTGCCGGTCTCGTCGAGGCGCTCGGTGATCTCGGCGCCGCGCAGCGACAGGTCGACGGCCAGCGACTGGCCGGTGCCCTTGAGGGCGTCGGCGACTTCGCCGGCGCGCTCGGCGATGGCGTCGACGATCTCGCCGCCGGTGCGCGACAGGGTGGCGTCGATCTCGATGGCGTGAGCCTTGAGCTCGGCGTTCACCTCGTGACCGCGGGTCTGGATCGTCTCGGCGATCAGCTGGCCGGTGGAGGCGAGCGAGTCGTTCAGCGACGAGCCGGTGCTGGTCAGGGTGCCGATCAGCGTCTCACCGGTCGTGGCGAGGGTGTTGGTGACGGTGTCGGTGCGCTCGGTGAGCGTCGAGACGAGGGCGTCGGTGCGCTCGGTGAGCGTCGAAGCCAGAACCGTGGTGCGCTCGGAGAGGGCGCTGGCGAGACCGTCGGTGTGTTCCGACAGGGTCGAGGCGAGGGTCTCGGTGCGCTCGGCGATGGTGACGGCGAGGATGTCGCCGCGCTCCGACAGGGTCGAGGCGAGCGTGTCGGTGCGCTCGGCGAGAGTGAGGGCGAGGGTGTCGGTGCGATCCGCCAGCGTCGCGGCGAGCGTGTCGGTGCGCTCGGCGAGGGTGGAGGCGAGGCCTTCGCCCATCGAACGCACGGTCTCGGTGATCAGCTCGGAGCGGTCGGTGAGCGCGGAGACGATCTGGTCGCCGGTGCGGTTGAGCGTGTCGGTGATCTCGAAACCCTTGACCGAGAGGGTCTCGGCGGCGACCTGACCGGCGCTCGACAGGGTCTCGGCGACCGAACGGCCGGTCTCCGACATGCGGTCGATGACCGAGGTCGAACGGGTGTCGAGCGCGGTGACGACGCCCTCGACCGTGGCAGTCAGGGTGTTGTTGATCTCGACGCTCTTGTCGCCGAGCGATCCGACGAGGCGCTTGGAGGCCTCGTCGGCGGCCTCGACGATGCGCTCGCGGGTGGTCATGAGGTCGCCCGAGAGGCCCTCGTGGGCGCCGGAGATGGCGGCGCGGACGCGCTCGGAATTGTTGACGATCGCCTCGCGCTGGTTGACCAGCTCTTCGATCAGCGAGCGGATGCGCAGCTCGTTCTCGCCGTAGGCGCGCTCGAGCGAGGAGACCTCGTTGTGGACGAGCACCTCGATCTCGCCGGCGCGGGCGACGACGCGCTCGAGGCCGTCGCCGACGGCCGCCATCTCGCGACGGATGGCGTGGCCGACCGACACCACCGCTTCCTGAGCGTTGGTCTCCGGCTCGGCCAGACGCAGGGCGATCTCGGTCATCGAGCGGGCGGTCAGGCGCAGTTCCTGGGCGCGACGCAGCAGCACCGCGAAGCCGAACAGCAGGAACACCGGCAGAATCACACCGGCGGCGGCGAAGAGGACGTTGGGCTGTTGGACGAGGGCGGCGATGTCGGCGCCCTGCGGCGCGAGCGTGGTGCGCAGCAGCCAACCGGTGACGCCGACCCAGGCGAGGGAGGCGAGAAGCGCGAACCAGTAGGGGGCGCTCGACGGACGGCGGGTCAGGGCATAGGTGATGCCGGAGACGGCACGGCGGTCGTCGTTGGCGGCGCGGGTCGCGGCCGCGGGAGCGAGCGCCGGATCGTTGGCCGGTTCGGGCGTCTGCAGCGCGGCCTTGCGCGCCTCGGCGCGGGGCTCGGCCTCGGCCTTGACCTTCTGCTCGACCTTGGCCTTGGGATCGACCTTCGCCTTCGGTTCCGGCTTCACCGAAGCGGGTTCGGCGAGCGCCGCTTCGACCGAGCGGGCGGCCTTGTCGGACGGCGAATCCGGCTTCGGATCGACCTTGACCACCGGGGTATCGGCCGGCTTTTCGGGAGAAGTGCCCTCGAGATCGAGCTTGAGAGCCTCCTCGACCGCGGAGAGAGCCGCCTCGACGGGGTCGATGGTCTTCGTGGGATTGGTCGCCATGGGTCTTCGCCTCGCGTCCGTACACCGTACTCTTCGATCCGCCCGGACGATCCTCGTCTCGTCGCCGAGCCGAGGGGCGGACCGGGTCTTTCGCCCGGGACGCCGCCGATCACCGCGAACCGCCGCCGGTTCGGATGAGGGTGACGCCGTGCGTGCGGGGACGAGACCGCGCGACCAGGGTCGTTCGGTCAGCCTCCTCGCAGATTGCCGCAGTCGGATGGTAATGGCACATTAACGAAGATGAAACAGTCGTTGCCGCGTTTCGGCGATCATCGTTAACGGGTGTGGATCATGGCGGGGGCGAAGGCGAAGTCGGCGAGGAAGTCCGCCACCGCGGGCGACGGGGAGGGCGGTGCGACCCGCGCGGCCCCGAGCCCGGCGCAACGGGCCTATCTCTCGCGTGGGTTGAACCAACCCGGCGGCAAACTTCCGCTCTTCGACGATCAGGGGCGCGAGGTGCCGCACGAGACGATTCGCGTCTGCATCGCGCGGGGCTGGGCCGAGCCGTGGTTCGTCAATCCGATCAAACCCGACTGGGTGGTGGCGCGACTGACACCGGCCGGCCGACGGGCGCTCGGCGTCGATCGGACCAACGGGCCGGCGAACGAGCCGACCTGACGATCGTTCACCTTTCTCTCACCGTCTTCGAAGATGGCGCGCCGCGGCGGCGGCGTCTTAACCGCGCCTCGGTACCTCTTCCTCATACTCGGCTCCCACGAACGCGGACGATGAACGTTCCGGGAGGGTGCCATGAACATGATCGGGGTCGAACGGACGAACGGGACCGGAAGTGACGCGGCGACGGGCTTCGCGGCGGTCGGGCGGGAGCCGGCGCCGATCGATCTCATCCACCTGGCGCGGCAGACCTTCGGCTCGAGCGACCTCGAGCGCGACGTGTTGAACCTCTTCGTCCAGCAGGGCGCCGGTCTCGCCCGTCGCATCGCCGAGGCGGCGAACGCCACCGAGCGCGGCGAAATCGCCCATCGCCTGAAAGGCTCCGCCTTCGCCGTCGGCGCCATCCGGGTCGGCCGGCTCGCCCAGGCGCTGGAGAGCGCGGCCACACCGGTGGAGATCCGCGGACTGACCACGGATCTGGCGCAGGCGGTCGAAGAGGTCGAGCGTTTCGTCGCTTCGCTGCTCGCTCCGGCGGCGTGACGCGGCTCCGGGAGGGGTACGGCTCCGTCGATCGACGAATTTCGGGACATCGACCGGTCTCGCCGACTTGACGGCGGGCCGGGAAGGCTTCAAGTCGGTGGCGCGCGACGCCTCGCTCGATCGAGGCGCGACGCGCCATCGCTGTTCCCGACGCCCGAGGCCCCCATGCCCAAGATCACCTTCATTCCCCAAGGCCAGGAAGAAATCGTCGTCGACGCCGAGGTCGGCTCCACGGTGATGGAGGCGGCGGTGCGCAACGGTGTTCCGGGCATCGAGGCGGAATGCGGCGGCGCCTGCGCCTGCGCCACCTGCCACGTCTACGTCGACCCGACGTGGTACGAGAAGGTCGGCGGGCCGCAGCCGATGGAAGAGGACATGCTGGACTTCGCCTGGGACGTCCGGCCGACCTCGCGCCTGTCCTGCCAGATGAAGATCGTCGCCGATTGGGACGGTCTCGTCGTCGAGATCCCCGAGAAGCAGGCCTGATCGGGCTTGCTCGCGCGCCGAAGCCGCACATGCGGCGAAGGGTAACGTTTTCGCCGACTTGCGCGCGGGACGAAAACACGTTTCTTTCGCGCTCGAGAGCTTCCGTCTAGAGAAGCCGGCGATCCGTTCGTAAGCCCCACGAACCGGCGCGTCGTCCGACGCGGTCCGATCGCGTTTCCTCATCACCCGCCGATCGAAGAGCTGACCCATGTCCGAAGCCATCACCACCGACGTCGTCATCATCGGAGCCGGGCCGGTCGGCCTCTTCGCGGTGTTCGAGCTGGGTCTGCTCGACCTCAAGTGCCACCTGATCGACATTCTCGACAAGCCGGGCGGCCAGTGCGCCGAGCTCTATCCGGAGAAGCCGATCTACGACATCCCCGGCTATCCGGTGATCGGGGCGCTGGAGCTGATCGACAAGCTGCAGGAGCAGATCAAGCCGTTCCACCCGACCTATCACTACGGTCAGCAGGTGGAGAAGGTGACGCGCCTTCCCGACAACGCGGGCTTCGAGGTGGTGACCGACGCCGGAACCGAGTTCCGCTGCAAAGTGGTGGTGATCGCCGCCGGCGGCGGGTCGTTCCAGCCGAAGCGTCCGCCGGTGCCGGGCATCGAGGGCTACGAGGGCACCTCGGTGTTCTATTCGGTGCGCAAGATGGAAGCGTTCCGCGACCAGTCGATCGTCATCGTCGGCGGCGGCGACTCGGCGCTCGACTGGACGCTCAACCTCACGCCGGTGGCCAAGCGCGTGACGCTGGTCCATCGCCGCGACGACTTCCGCGGCGCGCCGCATTCGGTCGAGCAGATGCGCAAGCTCGTCGCCGAGGGCAAGGTCGATCTCCACATCGGTCAGGTGACCGAGCTCAAGGGCGAGGGCGGCGATCTCTCGGCGGTCGTCCTCAAGAAGAACGACGGCAGCATCGTCGACGTGCCGGCGACGCGGATGATGCCGTTCTTCGGCCTCACCATGAAGCTCGGCCCGATCGCCGACTGGGGCCTGAACCTCCACGAGAACCTGATCCCGGTCGACACCGAGAAGTTCGAGACCTCGGAGTCCGGCATCTTCGCCATCGGCGACATCAACACCTATCCGGGCAAGCTCAAGCTGATCCTCTCCGGCTTCCACGAGGCGGCGCTGATGTCGCAGGCGGCCAAACGCATCATCGACCCCGACAAGCGCATCGTGTTCCAGTACACGACCTCGTCGACCAACCTGCAGAAGAAGCTCGGGGTGAACTGAGCGACCCGCTCGTCCCGCTTCCGACATGCGACGGGCGCCCCTCGGGGTGCCCGTTTCGCGTTCGGCCCGCCGTTTCGCCGGGTGGATCTCACGCCGGCAGCGGGCTCGCGCCGCCGCCGCGCATCCGCGCCAGCTGCGCCAGGACGACCGGCGCCACCAGACCGAGGCCGATCAGCGACGAGGTCGGTTCCGGGGCGATCAGCAGCAGGGCGGCGACGGCGAGGAGCACGCGTTCCCAGGCGCGGGTGTGGGTCAGGAAATATTTCGAGAAGGCGGCGGAGAGGAAGACGATGCCGGTGACGCAGCCGGCGGCGGCGACGGCGAATTCGCCCCAGGAGAAGGTCTTCACCACCAAGAGCAGCGACGGCGAGAAGACGAAGACGAAGGGCACCAGCGCCTTGCCGAGCGCCAGACGGAAAGCGGTGTTGCCGGTTTTGAAGGGAGCGGCGCCGGCCATGCCCGCCGCTGCGTAGGCAGCGATGGCGACCGGCGGGGTGATGTCGGCGAGCACCCCGTAATAGAAGACGAAGAAGTGGGCGACGATCGGCTCGACGCCGAGCATGCCCAGCGCCGGGGCGGCGACCGTCACCATGATGATGTAGGTCGCCGTGGTCGGGATGCCGCAGCCCATGATGATGCAGACGACCGCGGTCAACACCAGGGTGAAGAGCAGGGTCAGCGCCTTGGTGCCCATGATCCAGGCCGGCAGCCAGGTGGCGACGTTCGAGGCGAATTCGGTCGCGGTCGAGGTGACGATGAAGGAGATCTTGAAACCGACGCCGGTCAGCGTCACGACGCCGATGACGATGCCGACGGTGGCGGCGGCGACACCGACGGCGAGGGCGTATTTGGCGCCGTCGCGCAGGCCCTCGAAGATCTCGATCGGCTTCATCCGCCGCTTCGGATTGAAGAGGCCGACGAGGACGGCGAGCGTGATGCCGGTGAAGGCCGCGAGATAGGGCGTGTAGCCGGAGAACAGCATCCAGATGAGGCCGACGAGCGGGATCACCGTCGGCCAGTCGCGGGCGAAGGCCGCCTTGATGTCCGGCATCTCCTCGGGCGACAGGCCGCGCAGTCCGTCGCGTTTGGCCTCGAAATGCACCTGGGTGAAGACGCCGAGGAAGTGCATGAAGGCCGGCACCACCGCGGCGAGGACGATGGTGGTGTAGGGCAGATTGAGGAATTCGATCATCAGGAAGGCGGCGGCGCCCATGATCGGCGGGGTGATCTGGCCGCCGGTCGAGGCGGTCGATTCCACGGCGGCCGCGAAGTGCTTCTTGTAGCCGAGGCGGACCATCATCGGGATGGTGAGCGAGCCGACGGTGACGGCGTTGGCGACCGACGAGCCGGATATCATGCCGAACAGGGCCGAGCCGAAGATCGACACCTTGGCCGGGCCGCCGGCGTAGCGCCCGGCGACCCAGGCGGCACAGTCGAGGAACAGCTGGCCGAGACCGATGCGGGTGGCGAAGACGCCGAACAGCACGAAGTGGAAGACGTAGGTCGCCACCACGCCGAGCGGCACGCCGTAGATGCCCTGGGTGGTGAGATAGAGGTGATTGATCAGCTGCGCCGGCGTCGCGCCCGGGTGGACGAAGATGCCGGGCATCGACCGTCCCCAGATCGCGTAGGCCATGAAGCCGATGGCGATGACCGGCAGCGGCCAGCCGACGGTGCGCCGGGTCGCCTCGAGCAGCAGAAGCACGAGGGCGCCGCCGAAGAAGACGTCCACCGGGGTCGGATTGCCGACGCGGAAGGCGAGGTCGTCGAGCGGGATCAGCGGGATGTGCATCACCGCGACGACCGAGAGGGCGAACAGCGCCCAATCCCAGAGCGGAATGCCGAGCGGGTGGAGCCAGTCGGTCGTCCGGACGAGGTTGGTCCGGAAGGCGGGGAAGACCAGGAAGACGAGGCCGAGGACGAAGGAAAGATGGATGCCGCGGTGGAGGAGTTCGGGCAGCAGGCCGAAGCCGGCGGTCCAGTAGTGGAACAGCGACAGCGCGACCAGGGCGGAGCCGACGATCGCCTCGCCGACCGGCGCCATCGGGCGGAAGCTCATCTCCGGATCGAACTTCTCCTCGAGTTCGCGGGCCTTCGCTTCGTCGAGTTCGAATTCGTTCATGGGAGATCCGATCGCGGGAGGCGCCGGGGGCGCGCGAGTTGGGAGTGCGGGGGGCTTCGGCATCCCCACGGTCGCGTCGTGATGTGCCGCGGTCCGGGAAGCGGTCCCGCGGGCGAAGGCGGTGCGTGATGCTTCGAGACGAGCCCTCCGGGCTCTCCTCGGCATGAGGAGCCGGAAAGGAGGCCTTCGATTACGGACGCCTCACGCCGAGGAGCGCTCGAAACGAGCGCGTCTCGAAGCATCGCGCACAGCCGTGGACCGGTTTCCGGCTCGACGGTCGAAACACCGTCGGCGGTCCGGGGTGAAACGGAACGTGTCCGCATCACCCCGGTGGAGTTCCGCCTCACTTGATCAGGCCGGCTTCCTTGTAGAAGGCTTCGGCGCCCGGATGCAGCGGGATGCCGACGCCGTCGAGGGCGGTCTCGGCGCGGATCGCCTTGCCCTTGGCGTGGCCGGCGTCGAGGAGCTTGCGCGAATTGGCGTTCCACAGCGCCTTGGTGATGCCGTTGATCAGGTTGGCCGGCTGCTTGGCCGAGGTGACGAGCAGGGCGTTGACCGAGATGGTCTCGACCTCGGCGACGTCCTTGTAGGTGCCGGCCGGGACCTTGTCGGGGCCGAAGAACTTGTAGTCGGCGAGGATCTTCTTGGCCTCCGGGCCGGTGATCGGCACCAGTTCGATGCCGGCGGAGGTGGCGAGTTCCGAGATGGCGCCGGTCGGATAGCCGCCGACGAAGAAGAAGGCGTCGAGCGCGCCGTCGCGCAGGCGGTCGCCGGCGGCGTTGGGCTTCAGATACTCGGCCTTCACGTCCTTCTCGGTGACGCCGTAGGCGCCCATGACGATGCGGGCGTCGACCAGCGTGCCGGAGCCGGGTTCGTCGAGGGAGACGCGCTTGCCCTTCAGGTCCGCCGGCGACTTGATGCCGGCGCCCTTGCGGGCGACGAGATGGATGGTCTCGGGATAGAGGTTGGCGATGGCGCGCAGCTCTTCGACCTTGGGCTTGCCCTCGAAGACGCCGGTGCCCGACCACGCCCAATAGGCGACGTCGGACTGGGTCAGGCCGGACTCGAGCGAACCACCGACGATACCGTTGATGTTGGCGACCGAGCCGTTGGAGGCGACCGCGGTGGCGATCAGGCCGGGCACGCCGCAGGAGCCGCCCTTGTCGCACTCGCGCGAGCCGGGCGGGTTGGAGATGGCGTTGGAGATCAGACCGCCGATCGGGAAGTAGGTGCCGGCGGTGCCGCCGGTGCCGATGCGGAAGAAGGACATCTGCTGCGCGCCGACCACGGTCGCGCCGACCAGGGCGGCGATACCGAAGGTCGCGGCCGCGATACGAGTGAGGGTCTTTCTCGCCGACATCGGGGGATCTCCTTCATCCGAGGGCACGGAACGGCCCTGTTGGACGAAAGGTTAGTCGGCCGGAGACGGATGAGTCAAAGCGGTGGGATGGCGATGCCCCACCATTGTGGAATTACAGCCGACGATCGGCGCGATCGGATGACCGGTCCCGACCCTCCTCCGCGTCATTGTGGAGCCGCCGCCGCGCCGGCCGGGCGGCGGGCGTCGTTGGCGCCGTAGAGCTTGCCGGGAAGGACCGCGCCGGAGGAGGCCGAGTCGTTGCCGGAACTCGCCGGGCCGGCGGCGGACGTGGTCGGTGGCGCCACCTCGATCAGTTCGGCCGCCCCCCAGGGCGACTGTTCCTCGAGCACGTAGCCTTCGGCCTTCAGGATCGCCAGGGTGTCGGGGGAGAGGCCGAAGGGTTCGTGGTAGACCTTGTCCGGCAGCCACTGGTGATGGATGCGCGGCGCGTCGACCGCCTCCTGCGGCTTCATGCCGAAATCGACGATGTTGGAGATGGTCTCGGCGACGATCGAGATGATGCGGCTGCCGCCCGGTGATCCGAGCACCAGGAAGAGGCGGCCGTCCCTGGTGACGATGGTCGGCGACATCGAGGAGAGCGGCCGCTTGCCGGGCTCTATCGCGTTCGCTTCGCCCTGGACGAGACCGAAGAGGTTGGGCACGCCGGGCTTGATGGTGAAGTCGTCCATCTCGTCGTTGAGCAGGAAGCCGGTGCCCGGCGCCACCACGCCCGCACCGAAGAGGCCGTTGATCGTGTAGGTCACGGCGACGGCGTTGCCGCTCGCATCGACCACCGAATAGTGGGTGGTCTCGGGCTTCTCGTGCGGAGCGACGCCGGGGGCGAGCGATTTCGACGCGATCCGGCCATCGGCGAGGATGCGCTCGCGGATCGCCGCGGCGTAGTCCTTGGACAGCAACCGCTCGACCGGCACCTTCACGAAGGCCGGGTCGCCGAGCAGCGTGTTGCGATCGAGATAGGCGTGGCGCATCGCCTCGACGGCGGCCTTCACCGCCGCGGCCGAGTGCCAGCCCATGGACTTCAGGTCGAAGCCCTCGAGCACGTTGAGGATCAGGCAGACGGTGACGCCGCCGGAGGAGGGCGGCGGCGTCGAGATCAGGCGATGGCCGCGATAGGTGCAGGAGACCGGCGCGGTCTCGTTCACCCGATAGGCGGCGAAGTCGGCGGCGGTCAGCGTGCCGCGCCGTGCCTTCATCGCCGCTTCGATCCTGGCGGCGATGTCGCCGCGATAGAAGGCGTCCGGGCCGCCGGCGGCGACGGCGTCGAGGGTCGCGGCGAGATCGGTCTGGACGAGGCGGTCGCCGGGGGCGCGGGTGCGACCCTCGGGCGAGAGGAAGATGCGGGCGGCTTCGGCGTCGTTCGCGAGGCGCGAGGTGCCGCGATCGAGGATGTCGGTGTCGGCGCGCTCGAGCACGAAGCCGTCGCGAGCGAGCGTGATCGCCGGTGCCATCACGGCGGCGCGCGGCAGCGTGCCGTATTTCGTCAGCGCGTGGTCGAGGCCGGCGACGGTGCCGGGCACGCCCGAGGCGCGCCAGCCGGTGAGGCTCTCGCCCTTCAGCACGTTTCCGGCGTCGTCGAGATACATGTCGCGGGTCGCGGCGGCCGGGGCGGTCTCGCGGAAATCGAGGAAGATCTCGCGCCCGTCGGCGAGGCGCAGGGTCATGAAGCCGCCGCCGCCGATGTTGCCGCAGCACGGGTCGACGACGGCGAGGGCGTAGCCGATGGCGACCGCGGCATCGACGGCGTTGCCGCCGGCCTCGAGGATCTTGCGGCCGACCTCGGTGGCGCGGGCATTGGCCGAGACGACCATACCGCGGGCGCCTTCGACCGCCGGCCGGGTGGCGGCCGTCGCCGGAGTGACTGCGGCGAGTGCGGCGACGACGTAGAGGCGGGCGAGACGTCGGGCGTTCATCATCGGGGCCTCCGGTCGCGGGATCACGGCAGAGCAGATCCCCGTCGTTCCGACTGGACCGAAGGGGTTCGTCATGAGATGCCGGTCTCGGCGGCTCGGCAAGGTCTTTTCCCGACGCCGGTGACGGGGCGACGCGATGCGCGTCGGCGATGGAAACGAGAGGGCGCGACGATGACGCTTGCCGAAGGTGCGGTTCTGGTGGTGATCGACATGCAGACGGCGATCGACCTGCCGGGTCGGCCGCCGCGCGGCAATCCGGATCTCGACGCCAAGGCGTCGGCGGTGATCGCCGCCTTTCGCGCCGCGGGACGGCCGGTGATCCACGTGCGCCACGACTCCGTCGACGAAGGCTCGTGGTTCCGCCCCGATCATCCCGGCAATGCGCTGCGTCCCGGCTTCGAACCGGGTCCGGGCGAGGCGCTGGTGGTCAAGTCGGTCAATTCCGCCTTCATCGGCACCGATCTCGATCTGCGCCTGCGCCGGCTCGGGGCGAAGGAAGTTTGGTGTCTCGGCTGGGCGACCGACATGTGCGTCTCGACCACCATCCGCACCGGCGCCAACATGGGCTGGCCGATGGTGATGGTGGAGGACGCCTGCGATTGTTCGGATCTGCCGGACGCGCTGGGCGAGGGGACGATCCCGGCCCGCGAGGTCCACCGCGTCCACGTCGCGACGCTGGCGGCGGATTTCTGCCGGGTGGTGCGCACGGTGGAGGTGACCGGCACCGGACGGTGAAGCCGTTCGCGCCGGTTCGATCAGTTCGACAGGTAGACGGCCGAAGCGAGGGCAAGGGTGAAGAGCTTGTCGACGGCGGTGGTGATGTCGGACGAACTCGAGGCGTAGAGCGCCATTTCGGACTTCGAGGCGCAGGTCGCCATGTTGGTCTGGATCTTCGACTTCAGGGTGTTCTTGACGAAGAGGTAGCGCGGGTCGCCCGAATCCGGCGACAGGGTCGGCACCAGATACTCGACGTTGAGGGTCATCAGGTTCGTCCCCTTCGACTTCAGCGTCGAACACAGCGTCGGGTCGAAGCCCTGGATGTCCCAGTTGAAACCCATGCTCGTCTCTCGATCGTAGGGGCTGTAGTTCACGAAAGCGGGGTCGCGGCCGACCTTCGAGCCGCCGGTACCGGTCTGGATCACCGAATCCTCCACGCCGTCGGTCATCAGAATGACGAAGGACTTCGGCGTCGACGCGGTCTTGCCGTCGCCGTTGACCATCGAGACGGCGTTGAGCGAGGTGAAGAGGGTGTGGAAGTTCGTTCCGGTCTGGCCGACCGCGGTGTCGACGTCGAGCGAGGAGAGCGCGGTCGTCGCGGCGGTGAGATCGGAGGACAGGGCGAAGGACGTCTTCATCGTGTTCGAATAGGTGAGGAACGCGATGCGGATGACCGACCCGCGCCCGGCGGCGATCGACGCCGCCTGGACCGTCTTGGCCTTGGCCAAGATGCTCGAGATCGCCGACTTGACCACGTCGATGCGCAGCGTCGCCCCGGCGGTGCGCGCCTTGGAGATGGTGTCGGAGCCGGTCGCCAGATGGCAGCCGATGGTGCAGCCGATCTTGTTCAGCATGATCGACTGGTCGGAGGCGGTGGCGCCGATCGCCATCGAATGCGAGGCGTCGATGACGAAGTAGATGTCGACGTAGCCCGGCTGCGACACCCCGACCTTGGCCGACGACGAGCCGGAGACCGGCCACGAGGCGATGCCGATGGCCTTCGAGAAGCGGGGCGAGAAGGCGCTCTGCCAGTCGAACGTCGAGGTGAGGAGGCTGCTGGTGTAGGTGATGGTCGAGGCGCCGGTCGCTCCGCTGGTGTTCGACGCGGCGAAGTGGGTGTTCGCCGCGACCTGGGCGATGGTGCGATCGCTCGCCTGGGAGCCGCCGCTGGCACTGTCGCGGGCGGTGATGGCGCCGGTGAGTGCGGCGGCATCCGCGGCGTACTGGAGGCGCGACCTGAGATTGAAGACCTCGATCACGTCGAGGGTCACGCCGACGGCGACGATCATGATCGTGCCTATGAGCGCGACCAGCACCGCGATCGCGCCGCTGCGATCGCGACCGAACGCCTCGAACTTCTTCAGAAACGACATGTCGCCTTCGCCGCCATCGATGGTGATCGTACCGCTCGAAGACTACGCGTCGGGTGTGAAGATGACGCTAATTCGAATAATTTCGGGAGGTTTACGAGAAGTAACGGTTTCTCGCGGTCTCACCCACCGACAGGCTTCGACCGGTCGGCCCATCGATGCGAGACGCGGAGATGGCCTAGCTCGTGGTCGACCCGTCGGCGGTCGCTATCGCACCGACCCGTCAACAGCTATCGTGGGGCGTCGCCGCGATCGGGAGCGCGCATGTTCGTCACCTTCTTCTCCGAGCTGAAGAGCGCCGGGATTCCGGTCAGCCTTCGCGAATATCTGACGCTGATGGAGGCGCTCGAGGCGGGTCTGGCCGAGCGGCGGGTGGAGGATTTCTACCACCTCGCTCGCGTCTGTCTGGTCAAGGACGAGAAGCACCTCGACAAGTTCGATCGCGTCTTCGGCCACGTCTTCAAGGGTCTCGACCTGATGAGCGAGGCGGCCGAGGTCGCCATCCCCGAGGAATGGCTGAGGAAACTCGCCGAGAAGTTCCTGACCGAGGAGGAAAAGGCGCAGATCGAGGCGCTCGGTGGATTCGAGAAGCTGATGGAGACGCTGAAGAAGCGGCTCGAGGAGCAGAAGGAGCGCCACCAGGGCGGCTCCAAGTGGATCGGTACCGCCGGTACCTCGCCCTTCGGCGCCTACGGCTACAACCCGGAAGGGGTGCGCATCGGCCAGGAGACGAGCCGCCACCGCCGGGCGGTGAAGGTCTGGGACAAGCGCGAGTTCAAGGATCTCGACGGCGCCGTCGAACTCGGCACGCGCAACATCAAGGTGGCCCTGAAGCGCCTGCGCCGCTTCGCCCGCACCGGCGCGGCCGACGAACTCGATCTCGACGGCACCATCCGCGAGACGGCGAAACACGGCTTCCTCGACGTGCAGATGCGGCCCGAGCGGCGCAACGCGGTGAAGCTCCTGGTCTTCTTCGACGTCGGCGGCTCGATGGACGACCACGTGCGGGTCTGCGAGGAGCTGTTCTCGGCGGTCAGGACCGAGTTCAAGACCATGGAGTGGTTCTATTTCCACAACTGTCTCTACGACTTCGTGTGGAAGAACAATGCCCGGCGCCGCACCGAGAAGATCGACACCTGGTCGGTGCTGCACAAGTACCCGTCCGACTACAAGGTGATCTTCGTCGGCGACGCGTCGATGTCGCCTTACGAGATCACCTATCCGGGTGGCTCGGTCGAGTATTGGAACGAGGAGGCCGGGGCGACCTGGCTGAGCCGTGTGACCACCGTCTATCCCAAGACCGTGTGGCTCAATCCGACGCCCGAGGCCTATTGGGGCTACACCCCGTCGATCGGCATGATGAAGCAGTTGATGGGCGACCGGATGTTCCCGCTGACGATCGAGGGCCTCGATCGCGCGGCGCGGGAACTGGCGCGGTAGGGACGGGGTGAACCGGGGAGGGGTGCATGACCGATGCGGCTTGGTTCTTCCTGGCGCCGGTGTTGATGGCGATCGCCGGATACGCGGCCCATCGCCGTTGGCGTGAGGCCGAGGTCGGCGGCGCCTTCGCGCGGTCGGTGCTGATCCTTCTTACGATCGGCGGTGCACTGGGCGCTCCTCTGTGGTGGGCGGGTGCGCCGTCCGCTTTCCCCTGGATCCTGCCGCCGCTCGCCGGGCGCATGCTCGGAGCCGCCGGGATCGCCTTCGCGGTGCTCGGGGTGCGGGTGCTGGAGCGCCCGACGCCGGCGCGGATCGGGCTCCACGGGATCGCGGCGGAGGTCTATCTGGCGCCGCTCGTCGTGGCGATCCTCGCTCTTCACCTCGACCGCTTCGACTGGTCCCGGCCGGTGACCTGGGGCTTCTTCACGATCGCCACCTTCCTGGTCGTCGGTAGCGCCCGGCTGGTGCGCCGCGATCCAGCCGGGGTGCCACCGGAACCGGTGGTCGCGGTGGTCCTTCTCGTCGCCGGGGCGGTCTACGCGGTGACGGCGGCGGCGCTCTTCTTCGCGCCGACGACGCCGATGCCGACGTTCTTTCCGTGGGCGAGTGATCCGCTCACCTCGCGCCTGATCGCGGTGATGCCGGCGACCCTGGCGGCGGCGTACCTGATGGCGGCACGCGACCGTTCGCTGGTCGCCGACGCCGGGATCTTCGCCCTCGTCTACGGGGTCGGCGTGACGATCGCGCTGATGATGCTGGTCGCCGCCGGCAAACCGCTGCTTTCCGCCTATCTCGCCGTCTTCGGTCTCGGCGGTCTCGCCGGCGCATGGGGGGCGTGGCGGACGGCATCGTCCGCCGCCGCCGAGACTGCGGGCTGATACCGAACCGACGAAG
>CALMYM010000146.1 GCA_937873675.1 uncultured Alphaproteobacteria bacterium
ACCACTCGCCCCCAGCGCGCGTCGCGCGACAGATCGAGCATCGGCCCGAGATTGAGGTCGAGCCCCTGGGCCGAGCCCTCCTTCGCCGTGTGGAGCGCCGCGGTCTCCATCGCCGCCTCGTCGAAGGTCGCGGCGATGCCGAGCGGCATCGGGAAGAGGGTGCGATAGCCGTGGATGATGTCGCGCGAGAAGAGGAGCGGAATGCCGTGGCGCACGCTCCGCGCACGGCCGTCGGCGGCGATCACGTTCGCCACCTCGTCGGTGTTGGAGAGGATGCCGATCGCCCCGTCGACGATCTCCTTGTCGTCGAACTGCGGCGACCAACCGCCGAGGAACATCTGCCCGACCTTCTCCTCGAGGCTCATCCGCGCGAGAAGATCGGCGACACGAGCCTCCACCACCGGATCGGCGGCCGGCGGCTCGCGGGCGGGGGCGTGAGCGGACGCGAAAGGCAGCAGAAGCGCACAGAGGGCGAGGGCGGGGAGGAGGCGAGGACGGATCGGCATGGACCGGACGATCGAGGAGAGACGGGCGCGCACCATCGCCCGGCCCGCCGGTCCGGTCAAACCGTCGAGAGCCCTTCCGCCCCTCGCCTTGCGTGGAGACGCGAAGGGTGGTCTCTTGCGCGTCGTCGCGAGCGGGCGCGGATCGGGGGATTCGCGGCCGCACGATGCGTATCCGACGACGGTTTCGACCCGGAGCGGACGGCGTCGATCCGACCTCGGGGGGCTACGACGAGAGGATGCCCATGGCGGCCCGTAAGATTCTCATCTGCGACGACGACGACGATCTGCGCGAGGCGCTGGTCGAGCAGCTGTCGCTCTACGAGGAATTCGAGACCCAGGCGACCGACGGCGCCACCAAGGCGATCGCGGCGGCCCGTGCCGAACCGGTCGATCTCCTGATCATGGACGTCGGCCTGCCCGAGATGGACGGCCGCGAGGCGGTGAAGCTCCTGCGCAAAGGCGGCTTCAAGGCGCCGATCATCATGCTGACCGGCCACGACACCGAGTCCGACACCATCCTCGGGCTGGAAGCCGGCGCCAACGACTACGTCACCAAGCCGTTCAAGTTCGCCGTGCTGCTCGCCCGCATCCGCGCCCACCTGCGCCAGCACGAGCAGACCGAGGACGCCGTCTTCTCCATCGGCCGCTACACCTTCCGCCCCTCGACCAAGCTGATGGTCGACGAGCGCGGCTCCAAGGTGCGGCTGACCGAGAAGGAGACCGCGATCCTGAAGTATCTCTACCGCGCCGGTGAGAAGCCGGTGACGCGCGAGGTGCTGCTGCACGAGGTCTGGGGCTACAATTCGGGCGTCACCACCCACACGCTCGAAACCCATATCTATCGCCTGCGCCAGAAGATCGAGCGCGATCCGTCCAACGCCGAACTTCTCGTCACCGAAGCCGGCGGCTACAAACTGGTTCCCTGATCCCTCCCCCGGGCCTTACGGCCCGCACTCCAAGGACCGGCGGCTCGCCGCCCGCACCACGAGGACCGGCGGCCCGGCCGCCCGAACTCCGAGGGCCCAGCGGCCCGCCGCCCGACCCCCGAGGCCGCAAGGCCCGGAACCATCGCCTCAGGGCCGCAAGGCCCGAAACTTCGCCCGAGGGCCTCGAGGCCCGAGACCGATGCCCGGGCCGCAAGGCCGAGACCCGCGAATGCCCGCCGAATGACCCTCGAACGCGACATCGAACTCCTGAAGAGCGTTCCCTTCTTCGACGGGATTCCGGCGGAGCCGCTGAAGCTCATCGCCTTCTCCGCCGACAGCCGCGAGATCGAGGACGGCCGTTTCCTGTTCTCCGCCGGCGATGCGGCGGAGGGCGGCTTCGTCCTGGTCGAGGGCCGCATCGATCTCGTCGACGAGACCAAGTCCCCGCCGAAGGTGCTGGACCGCCTCGGCCCCGGCGCGCTGATCGGCGAACTGGCGCTGATCGTCGAGACGAAACGCCCGGCGACGGCCCTCGCCGTCGGCCGCGCCCGCGTCCTGGCGGTGCGCCGCTCCCTCTTCCGCCGCATGCTCGGCGAATACCCCGAGATCGCCGTCACCCTCCGCGACCGCATCGCCGAGCGCCTGGCGTCGCTGGCCCCGGAGATCGGGCGGATCCGGGATGTGATGGAGGGCGGGGAGAGGCGGTGAGGGGCGACCCATACCAGGGAGCGTTTCCACCGCTCTCAACAACTCCTTGATCTAGAATCGTTTCTGGCGATTCGGCTTGTGAAAACCTTGTGAAAGATGATTGGAAAAAGGGGATTCCTCGACGAATCTCAAAGTGTTAGATTGATTCGGGGATGGATGCGTGGCGTCCTACCCATGCTGAGAATGCGACACGGTGACAATCTGCCGGCCGTAGCACCATCTAATCAGGTGGGAGCGCATTATGGGGTTCAAGGCAGGCCCCATCATTCTTGGCAAGTTTCAGCGGGCACCTTCGGGTGCCCGCTTTCATTTAATATGGTTCAATGTTTGCCATTTTTGAGCGATCTGTCGCCTGCTCAATCTATGCATTGAGGAGACCCAGATCTCATGCCCCTTCTCCGTTACCTTCATCGGCACATAATATGCCCTTTCATCTTCAAGATGATAAATTGAGCCAATGAATTTAATATTTTTCGGATCAGAAAAGAATATTCCTCTTTCAATTGCAATTGGCAGAAGCAGAAGATCAAATGTGGAAATCTCTGTATGCCGTTTGAGAATATGATTTGCTGAATCGGTCGAAAGATAAACAGCACCGACCGAACAATTGAAAAATTGCCGAACCCGCTCAGGAACATTGCAGATCCAAAGTGGGTCGTACCGACCGTTGAGCAGATCGATCAATCGAGAGTGTTCGAGCGTCATTGGAAATGTTTACAATCAGAAGCATGCAGCGAGCAACGCCTCCGACGCTCTGCGCGCATAGATGAAGGATTGCAAGAAATCCCTCACCCCCGCCCCCACTTCCCCTCGATATACGCCGCCACCATCGCCTTGAACTCCTCGGCGATCCCGGCGCCCTTCAGCGTCGCGACCTTCTTGCCGTCGACGAAGACCGGGGCGGAGGGGGCTTCGCCGGTGCCGGGAAGCGAGATGCCGATGTTCGCGTGCTTCGATTCGCCGGGGCCGTTGACGATGCAGCCCATCACCGCCACCTCGAGCGCCTCGACGCCCGGGTATTTCCCCCGCCATTCCGGCATCGACTCGCGGATGTGGGTCTGGATGTCGTGGGCGAGTTCCTGGAACACCGTCGAGGTCGTCCGCCCGCAGCCCGGACACGCCGCGACGATCGGCGCGAAGGTGCGCAGGCCCATGGTCTGGAGGAGTTCCTGCGCCGCGATCACCTCTTTCGTCCGGTCGCCGCCGGGCTCCGGGGTGAGCGAATAGCGGATCGTGTCGCCGATCCCCTGCTGCAACAGGATGCCGAGCGCGGCGGAGGAGGCGACCAGCCCCTTCGAGCCCATGCCCGCCTCGGTCAGGCCGAGATGGAGGGCGTAAGGAGCCCGCGCCGCGATCTCGCAGGAGACCTTCACCAGATCCTGGATCTGGCTGACCTTGGCCGAGACGACGATCTTGTCCCGGCCGAGGCCGATCTCCTCGGCCAGTTCCGCCGAGAGCACCGCCGACTGCACCATCGCCTCGTGCATCACCTCGCGCGCGGTCAGCGGTGCGCCCTTGGCCGTGTTCTCGTCCATCAGCCGGGTGAGCAGGTCCTGGTCGAGCGAGCCCCAGTTGACGCCGATGCGGACGGGCTTGTCGTGGCGGATCGCCGTCTCGACGATCGCCGCGAACTGGCGATCGCGCTTGTCCTTGAAGCCGACGTTGCCGGGGTTGATCCGGTACTTCGCCAGCGCCGCGGCGCAGGCCGGATGATCGGCCAGCAGCTTGTGGCCGATGTAGTGGAAGTCGCCGATCAGCGGCACGTCGATGCCCCAGGCATCGAGCCGGTCGCGGATCTTCGGCACGGCGGCCGCCGCCTCGTCGCGATCGACGGTGACGCGGACGAGTTCGGAGGCGGCCCGCGCCAGCGCCTTGACCTGCTCGGCGGGCGCGAAGACGTCGGCGGGGTCGGTGTTGGTCATCGACTGCACGACGATCGGCGCCCCGCCGCCGATCTTCACCCCGCCGACGTCGACGGCGACGGACGAGCGGCGGGAAAGCGGCGTGGCGAGCGGGTACATGGGAGGCTCCGGGCGGTCTGCGACGCCCGGGAATGTCGCCTTATTCGTGACGCCGTCAAGACGGGACGGCCGCCGCGGCGCTCACTTCTCGGTCTTGCCGCCCGGCACCAGGAGGCCGGCGAGCGCGCCCAGCGCCGTCGAGCCGATGGCGACGAGGAACTCGGGCACCTTCAGCTCCGCCGTCCCGGTGGTGGCGAACCACTTGTAGCCGACGACGCAGACGACGATCAGGATCACCGCCGACAACACCACCACCGCCGTGCGATAGGTGACCTTGTCCTCGTTGGGGGCGAGCGGTGGGTTCTCCTTCTTGGTCCGCTCGGCGGCCTTCTGCAGAGCCACGACCGGATCGACCTTCATGTCCTCGGCGAGATTCGTGTCGCTCCTGACGGTCTCGACCAGCGAGTTGAGCAGGCGATATTCCTTCGGTTCCGACATGGCTGGGACCCTCCGCGTCGACGCCACCTCGCCGGCGTCTCTCGAATGCGATCCATGGTAGCACATTTCCGAAGCTGCCACCGGTCCCGTCCGGCTTCGTGACATGCCGGATGCGCCGCGCCACCCTTGCGCGGCGCGGCGTTATGGCTAGAGTGCCGGCCGATTTCCGCCCTTCCCTCCACGCGATGCCTCGGAGACCTCGAGATGGCCGCGAACGACGTCAAGAAGGTGGTGCTGGCCTATTCCGGTGGCCTCGACACCTCGATCATCCTCAAGTGGCTGCAGGTCACCTACGGCTGCGAGGTGGTGACCTTCACCGCCGACCTCGGCCAGGGCGAGGAGCTGGAGCCGGCGCGCAAGAAGGCCGAGATGCTCGGCATCAAGGAGATCTTCATCGACGATCTGCGCGAGGAGTTCGTCCGCGACTTCGTCTTCCCGATGTTCCGCGCCAACGCCCAGTACGAGGGCGACTATCTGCTCGGCACCTCGATCGCCCGGCCGCTGATCGCCAAGCGCCAGATCGAGATCGCCCGGATGGTCGGCGCCGACGCCGTCTGCCACGGCGCCACCGGCAAGGGCAACGATCAGGTCCGCTTCGAGCTCGGATACTACGCCCTCGAGCCGGACATCAAGATCATCGCCCCCTGGCGCGAATGGGACTTCAAGTCGCGCGAGGCGCTGATCGACTTCGCCGAGAAGCACCAGATCCAGATCGCCAAGGACAAGCGTGGCGAGGCCCCCTTCTCGGTCGACGCCAACCTGCTGCACTCCTCCTCCGAGGGTAAGGTGCTCGAGGATCCGTGGGTCGAGCCGCCGGAATACGTCCACATGCGCACCATCTCGCCGAAGGACGCGCCGGACGTGGCGACCGAGATCGTCGTCCGCTTCGAGAAGGGCGACGCGGTGGCGATCGACGGCGTCGAGATGAGCCCGGCGACCCTGCTGACCAAGCTCAACGACCTCGGCCGCGACAACGGCATCGGCCGCCTCGATCTGGTCGAGAACCGCTTCGTCGGCATGAAGTCGCGCGGCGTCTACGAGACCCCCGGCGGCACCATCCTGCTCGCCGCCCATCGCGGCATCGAGTCCATCACCCTCGACCGCGGCGCCGCGCACCTCAAGGACGAGCTGATGCCGCGCTACGCCGAGCTGATCTACAACGGCTTCTGGTTCTCGCCCGAGCGCGAGATGCTGCAGGCGCTGATCGACAAGAGCCAGGAGGACGTCGAGGGCGAGGTCCGGCTGAAGCTCTACAAGGGCAATGTCATCGTCTCGGGCCGCCGCTCGCCGAAGTCGCTCTACCGCAACGACCTCGTTACCTTCGAGGATGACCGCGGCGCCTACGATCAGAAGGACGCCGAGGGCTTCATCCGCCTGAACGGGCTGAGGCTGCGGACGTTGGCGGCGCGGAAGCGGGGCTGACCGCAACTGGGAAAGGGCCGGTCAAGTCGGACGGCCTTGAGGGCTTGCCCCGCCCATCACGTGTCCGGAACCCGCTGCCTTCGGCAGTTCCCGGCCGTTCGACGCCATTCGTCATACCGCCGGCATGACGAATGGCCTCCGGTGTACCGTCCTCTCAACCCCCGTCGATCGCGTCGGCCATGATCATGATCGCCTGCTGGTAGACGGAAGCCGAGTTCCAGCCGGCGATCGCGCCGCGATTGGCGCTCGCGCGGCCGCCGCGATAGCCGTGGGCGCGCAGGAAGTTGGCCGTCGACGCTAGCGCCGTCGCCTTGTCCTTCAGGTTCATGTTGCCGACGCCATAGTTCAGGATGTTGCCCGGCAGGAACTGCGTGTGGCCATATTCGCCATGCGCCGCGCCGACCGTGCTGGCGCTCAGCACGCCGCGGTCGACCAGCTTGAGCGCCGCCAGGGCGTGCGGAGTGAAGAATGCCGGCCGCCGGCAGTCATAGGCGAGCGTGACGATCGCCGAAATCGTGTTCTGCTTGCCCATGGCGGCGCCGAAGCCGGTCTCCATGCCCCAGATGGCGAGCAGCGGGCCGGCCGGCACGCCGTAGCGGCGCTCGATGTCCGCGAACAGTGCGGCATTCGCCTTCTTGAGGGACCTTCCCTTCGAGAGGATCGTCGCCCCGCCGCGACGCTTCATGAAGGCCTCGACGTCGCCGCTGAACGCTTTCTTCACCGCGCGGTCGACCTTGATCGTGGCAGTGGCGTACTGGGCGCCGGCCAGCGCCTGGAGCCCCTTGCTCTTGACGCCGGCGGCCTTGGCCTCCTGGGCGAAATCCTGTTTCCACGCCTCGAAGCCGCCGGCATCCTTGCCGCAGCCCGC
>CALMYM010000147.1 GCA_937873675.1 uncultured Alphaproteobacteria bacterium
CGCCGGTCGGCGACAAGTATGTCGGCCTCGCCGCCCTCTTCCCCCTCGGCGGTGGCACGGGTTTCCACGACCACCGCATCGAGCTTGCCGCCGGCCAGCGCTTCGGCGCGGTCGTCGCCCTCGATCAGCTTGAGGGCCAGCCACTCGGCGGGGATGCGGGAACGCTCGGCTTCTTCGGTGAGCTTCGCAGCGAGATCGGCGATCGCCGCACGAACGGCGGGCGCATGGTCCGGCCGCAGGCGCGGCGCGCGCGCCGCGGAGACCGCTTCGGCGACGGCCGTCTTCAACTCCTGCACACCGGCGCCGCGGCTGGCGACCATCGGCACGACGTGGCATCCGAGAGCCAGCGACAACGCCGCCACATCGACCGCCACGCCGCCGCGCTCGGCCAGATCCACCATGTTGAGCACGACGACCAACGGTACGCCGAGTTCGCAGAGCTGTGCCGTCAGATAGAGGTTCCGCTCGAGATTGGCGGCGTCGACGATGTCGACGATCACCTCCGCCTCGCCGGAGAGGACGTAGTCGCGGGCGACGCGCTCGTCCTCCGAACCGCGGCCGACGGCGCCGATCAGGTAGACGCCGGGCAGGTCGACGAGATCGTAGACCCGCCCGTGGAAACCATAGGAGCCGACCTTCTTCTCCACCGTCACTCCCGGCCAGTTGCCGACCTTCTGGGTGGCGCCGGTGAGGAGGTTGAAGAGGGTGGTCTTGCCGCAATTGGGGTTGCCGACGACGGCGACGGTGTGGCGTTCGCTCGCGCTCATGACACGGCCTCCAGCTCGAGGACTGAAGCCTCGTCCCGGCGCAGCGTCAGGGCGAAGTTGCGGACGGTGATCTCGATCGGATCACCGAGAGGCGCCACCCGCTTCAGCGTGAAGGCGACGCCGGGCGTCAGTCCCATGGCAAGCAACCGCTGGCGATAGCCTCGCTCGCCGCGCGCCAGACCGACGATGCGGGCGCTGTCGCCGGGTTTCATCGAACGAATGGAAAGGGCCATGGCCGCTCCTCCTCGCGACGAGCTTCGCCGAGGCGCAACGAGGGCCTCGTGACGGTATCGTCGAGTTGACGGGAGCGTGACCGGGTGGCTGGTCGGGATCGGAATCCACGCGGGCTGCCTGCACGCATCCGGAAACTGCGCCGGCGAGCGATCCCCAGCCATGATGCAAATCAATCGCGGTGGCGATCACGCCGACGACGGACAATTATCGCTATTGCAAGTCATTCGCAATAACGGAATGATGGGGCCGTTCGCGCTTTCGACCGGACCGCCGCATCGCGCGGCCGGATCCGCCTTCGAAATCGAGGAAGAGACGACGGTATGAGCGCCAACGTGGATCCACGGCTCCGACGGTGGAGCGACCAGAGGTGTGGCGTTGCGCATCGCCGAACGGGCGCAGGGCCGAACCATCGCCATCGAGGAGGCGATGCGGGCGGACTTCGACCGTTGCGCGTTCCCGATGCGCGGCTCGCCGGTCGACGAGCAGGACTTCATGCTCGGCATCCTGCCCGGCCACGACCGCGAGCAGCCGTGTCTGCGCTGTCTCGCGCGTGTCGAGGCCGGGGCAACGGAGCGGGCGGTCGAGAACGAAACAGCCGTGGGCGTTCTCCACCGAGCGTCGTTCGGGCCGGGGGCGTGCTCCGGTCGTGAGAAGGGTAGAGGAGGCCGCATCGTGTGTCCGAAGTGCCGCAAGACGGAAAGGGAGACTAGGTCCGTCCGCTCGTCCCGTGACGACGACGGGCGGGCGAGAAGCGACGCCGAGGTGTTTCTCGCGGCGTTCGCACGACCGGCGAGCGAGCCGGCGTCGACCTCGCTCGGCCGCTCCGCCTCCGGAGCACCGGGCGCCACTCCGCGCGGCCGCCGGCGCCGGTTGTGGGAGATGACCAACGGTTGGCACTGTTCGCTGATCGGGACCTGTCTGCGCCTCGGTGATCTGCGGCGCACGGCGGTGCGGCTCGGTCTCCATGCCGACGCCGAACGTCTGACCGACCATGAGTTGCACGGCTACTTCGTCCACGACGCCAAGACCGACGGGCGCGTCTCACGTCTGCTGCAGAAGATGCTCGATGCCGAGCACGAGGGCGCCGTGCGACGCTTCTCGCGCTGCCGCGATGCCGTGGAGCTCGCACGCGCCTGGGACGAGGCGGTCGAGAAGGGCGAGGTGGCCGGCGCCTACTGGGCGGCGATGACCCATCCGGCGCTCGACGAGGCACTGGAGACCCGTGTCTTCGGCGAGGTGCACATGATGTCGCATCTCGCCGGCGCGTCCCACCGAGGCGAGATGCGCGCCGCGGCGACGGCCACCCGCGAGCGCGACGGACTGGCCGAGAAGTTGCGGCGCTCCGAGGCCGATCGCCTTCAGGCGATCACCACCCGCGACGCCGAGATCGCGCGCCTCACCCGCGCCCTCGCCGATGCCGAGCGACGGGCCGAAGCCATGGAAGTCGAGGCGGCTCGACTGACCGCGTTCCTCGATCCGGTCGCGGAGGCGAAGCGGATCGCGGCGCTCGAAGACGCGTCCGCGCGCGTCGCTCAGCTCGAGAGGGACGCGGCGGAGAAGGGGGCGGTGATCTCGGAAGGCGCCGCCGAGCGGCGGCGTCTCCACGACGAGAACCGCGATCTCCTGATGGAGCTCGCCCGTGCCGAGCGGGCGCTTCGGGCGGTCGCCCCTGCAGACGAGGACGCGGAGACGGAGATCAGGGTCGATCTCGCCGGCCGTAGGATCCTCTACGTCGGCGGCCGCAAGAGCACGGTGTCTCACGCCAAGCGTCTGGTCGAGCGCTGCAACGGCTGCCTGCTCCACCACGACGGCGGCCTCGAACAATCGGTCGCCGAACTCGAGAGCAACCTGATGGGAGCCGACGCCGTGGTCTTCCCCGTGGACTGCGTCAGTCACAAAGCCATCATCTGCGTCAAGCGCCTGTGCGAACGCCGCGCCATGCCCTTCCGCGCCCTGCGCTCCAGCGGTCTCGGTTCGCTCGTCGACGTGCTCGGTGATCTCGCCTCGTGAGGATCGCACCTCGATCGAGGCGATCCGGCCGTGCCGCCGGTCCTGCGTCACCGATCCGCTTCCGAGGCCTCGACGCGCAGGTCACCGACTCGGGTCGTCCCGGATCGCCCGCAGAAGCGTCAGCGCTTCCTCGGCGAACCGGGGGCCGAATCCGAGATGAGTGACGGCGTCGACACGGATCAGCCGCTTCTTCGCGGCCGCCGGCGAGCCGGCGAAGGCGGGTAACGCGAACACCCGCTCCGGGGTCGATGTCCCCTGGCCGACGTCCATCATCGCCACGATCTCCGGTGCGGCGTGGATCACCGCCTCGTCCGACATCTGCCGATAGCCGTCGAAGTCGCCGGCGACGTTGACGCCGCCGACGAGATCGATCAACGCATCGGCCGGCGTCCCCCGCCCCGCCACGAGCGGCCGGTCGCCGGCGAGCGACATCAGGAACAGCACCTTCGGCCGGCGCGGCGAAGCGGCGCGCTCGGCTGCGAGACGCGCGAAGGCGGCATCCGATGCCTCCGCCAGCCGGTTCGCCTCGGCCTCGCGGCCGACCAGCCGACCGATCGCCTCGATCTTGGCCCGTACCCCCTCGGCGCTCCAGGCGTCGGGAAGGCGCACCACCCGAACGCCCGCGGCGTTCAGCGTCTCGAAGGTCTCGCGCGGGCCGGCAGCCTCGACGCCGATCATCAACGTCGGCGCCAGCGACAGGAGTCCCTCGGGCGCCAGCCGGCGGTAATAGCCGACGTCCGGCCGGGAGGCGAGCGCCGCAGCCGGCCGCCGGCTCGACGAATCGACGCCGACCACGTCGGCCTCGGCGCCGAGGTCCCACAGGATCTCGGTCACCGCCGCGCCGACCGAGACGATCCGATCGCGCGCCTCCACCGGTCCGGCGGCGAGCGCGATGGCGATGGCGACGAGCGCCGAGCGGTGGAGGCGCGAGAGGCGGATCATGACGTGGTCCCGTGTGGTGCGCGCGACCGGGTGAGGTCGCCGCGCGGAGAGAAGAACTGCGGCGCGATCACCGGTACGCCGGGTGCACGCGTCTCGCCCGCCCCCCGAGGGGAGACGGCGAAGACGCGCTCGACCAGTGCTTCGGTGATCACCTCGCTCGGCCTCCCGCGCGCCGCGAGGCGGCCGTCGTGGAGGGCGACGATCTCGTCGGCGAAGCTCGCCGCGAGGTTGAGGTCGTGGAGAATGGCGAGGACGGCCACGCCGCGGTCGGCGATGCGCCGCGCCGCCTCCATCAGGCCGATCTGGTGGGCGAGATCGAGGCTCGCCACCGGCTCGTCGAGGAACAGCGCACGGCCGCCGCCGTCGCGCGATCCGGCGTCGAGCTGAGCGAGAGCCCGGGCGAAGTGGACGCGCTGGCGCTCGCCCCCCGACAGGGTGCGGACGTCGCGGGCGGCGAGGGCGGCGACATCGGCGGCGCGGAGTGCCGCTTCGATCGCCGTGCTGCGCTCGGTCCGCGACCGGCGCCGTCCGACGGCGTCGAAGCCGAGGCCGACGAGATCGGCGACGGCGAAGGAGAAGCCGACCTCCGCCGACTGGCTCATCACCGCCCGCCGCGTCGCCAGCCACCACGCCGACCGGGTCGAGATCGCCACGCCCTCCCAGTCGACCGAGCCGCTGTCCGGCGCGATCTCGCCACAGGCGAGGCGCAAGAGCGTCGTCTTGCCGGCGCCGTTGGGGCCGATCACCACCGTGAGGCGTCCAGGGGCGAGATCGAGCGACACCTCGGCGAGAACGTCGCGCCCGCCGATCCGCCGACCGACCCGGTCGAGGCGGAGAAGGGGCGACGCGGCGGCGACCGAGGGCAGGGGGCGGACGGAGGCCATCAGATCGCGCCTCCGCGCGTACGCGCCACCAGATGCAGGAACACCGGCGCACCGAGGAGGGCCGTGAGGATGCCGATCGGCAGTTCCGCCGGCGCGGTGACCGTGCGGGCGACGAGATCGGCGAGGGTGACCAGCACCGCGCCGCCGAAGGCCGAGGCGAGGAGCAGCGGTCGATGCGCCGGCCCGAGGGCGAGACGGACGACGTGCGGCACCACCATGCCGACGAAGCCGACGGCGCCGACGGCCGCGACCGAAGTGCCGACCCCGAGCGCCACCGAGACGAAGGCGACGCGCTTCACCATCTCCACCGGAATGCCCATGTGGAAGGCTTCGGCCTCGCCGATCGCCAGGGCGTCGAGGGCGCGCCCGAGCGGCGCGGCGAGGGCGAGCGAGACGGCGATGAGCGGTGCCGCCTGTGCCAGCCGCGACCAGGTCGAACCGCCGAACGAACCGAGCGACCAGAAGCTGAGATCGCGCAACTGCCGGTCGTCGGCGATGGCGACGAGGAGACCGATGCCGGCGTTGGCCAGCGCCGCGAAGGCGAGGCCGGCGAGGAGGACGGTCGCCATGCGCGTCTGTCCGGCGCGACGCCCGACCCACCCGAGAAGCATCATACCGAGGAGCGCCCCACCGAAAGCGGCGACCGGCAGGAGGTCGAAGGGCAGGGGGCGGCCGAGCGCCGCGATCAGCCGGTCGCCGACGACGATCGCCGCCGCCGCCGCCAACGCCGCGCCCGAGGAGACGCCGACGATGCCGGGATCGGCGAGCGGATTGCGGAAGAGCCCCTGCATCACCGCGCCGCAAACGGCCAACGTCGCCCCGACCAGCAGCGTGAGCAAAACCCGCGGCAGACGCACCCCGATGACGACGAGATGGTCACGATCGAACACCGCCGCGCCCCGCGCCCAGGCCTCGAGGACGCCGATCACTCGAGCAGGCGCGACGGCGTGCGCCCCGACGCCGATCGCCGCGACGGCGACGGCGGCGACGAACACCGTCAGGCCGAACATCACCAGACGCAGGCGCAGGCGCCGCGAGGTGAGGTAGAGGCCGAGGTCGGACGCCTCGGCCGGGATGGGTGCGGTGGGCGCGACCGTCGTCATCGGGGCCTCACTTGGTCAGAATGAGCTTGCGGTTGATGGTGATGCGCAGCCGATAGAGTTGCCCCTCGTGCCGGATCAGTGCCTCCCGCCCGCCGTTTGTCAGCTGGTTGATGTCCCAGGTCGGGACCGTCGCCGCGCCCGGCGCGGCTTGCGACCGGGTGTCGTCTCTCTCCGTATCCATGATCACTCTGGAAACCTTCGAATTCACCTTTAGGTGAGTAGGGGTATTTGCGAAAATGCGTAGTCATCTTCGAATTCTTCGAAGAAACGACCTTCGTTCATCTTCGTCTTGACTCCCATACGCCGAGCCGGTACTCACAGTCAATATTGCGAGGCATTTGCAACAAGCGAGCCTCGATGGTGCCAGCCCGAAGCCACGATCGGTTTCCAGCCAGCCTCCGACCGGAGATCTCGTGAGAGGGGCTGGGAAGCGATGACGCATCGGAAGAAGAGGGGGGCGGTCGCCTCCGTGGCGATCGTGACGGTCGCGGCGGCCTTGACCGCGGCGGCGACGGCGGCCGTGGCGGCGCCGAAGAACGAGCCGAGCGAGCTCGACGACATCACGGTTTCGGCGGAACGCCGTCCGACGGCGGTCAAGGACTCGACCGCCACCGTGTCGGTGAAGTCGGGCGAGGCGTTGGAGCAGAAGGCCGTGACGCGCCCGGCCGATCTCGTCGCCGACGAGCCCGGCGTCTCGGTCGGCAATCAGCCGGCGCGCGCCGGCGCCGGCAACTACACGATCCGCGGCATCGGCGACAATCGCGTGCTGCTGCTCGAGGACGGGGTGCGCGTCCCCGACTATCCGGTGACCCAGAAGGGTCCGGGCCTCTACACCCGCGACGTGATCGACTTCGAGAACCTGAAGCAGGTGGAGATCGTCCGCGGTCCCGCCTCGGCGCTGCACGGTTCGGATGCCCTCGGCGGTGTCGTCTCCTTCGTCACCAAGGACCCGGAAGACTTCCTCAAGCTCATGGGCAAGGACTGGTACCTCGGCCTGAAGGCGGCCTACGACAGCGCCGACAAGTCGATCGCCGAAACGACCACCGTGGCCGGCCGCAAGGGCGCCTGGTCGGCGATGCTCTCCTACACCCGCCGCGACGGCGAGGAATTGCAGTCGACCTCGGCGCTGCCGGTCAACCCGCAGATCCATCAGCGCAACGACATCCTCGGCAAGCTCGTCTACGAGACCGCCGACATCGGGCGGATCCGCGCCACCTTCGAACTCTTCGACAAGACCGATCACGCCCGGATGCTCTCCGACCTGTCGGCCTCGGTCGTGTCGTCGCGCACCAACGATACGACGCAGCGCGCTCGCGCCAGCCTCGACTGGACCCGTCAGCTCGACGGACCTTTCGCCGACGAGTTCGCCGCCAAGATCTATTGGACGGCGATCGATCGGCGCGAACGCAATCCGCAGGACCGGCTCTCCGGCGGCAACCCGCGCCTGCGCATGACCACCAACGACTACGAACAGTCGATCTTCGGTGGCGATCTGCAGTTTTCGGCCAAGCGCGACTGGTGGGGGGCGACCCACGACCTCACCTGGGGCGCCACCGCCAGCCACACCGCGACCAGCCGGCTGCGCGACCGCTGGGAATACGATCCGGCGACCGGCGTCACCACCCGCTTCATCGGCGGCGACACCTATCCCAACAAGCTCTTCCCCGACACCGGCACCACTCAGATGGCCGCCTTCGTGCAGGATTCGATCCGTTGGGGCGCGTTCCGCCTGATCCCGGCGCTGCGTTTCGACTACTATCATCTCGAGCCGCATGCCGATGCGCTGCTCGCCGCCTCGACCCCGGTCCACGCCCAGACCGAACTGGCGCTGTCGCCCAAGCTCGGCGCCAGCTGGGATCTGAACGACACCTGGCGGCTCACCGCGCAATACGCCCGCGGCTTCCGCGCGCCGCCCTACGACAACGCCAACTTCGCCTACTCCAACCCGCTCTACGGTTACGAGATCCTGCCCAACGGCAATCTGAAGCCGGAGACCTCCGACGGCTTCGAAGCGGGTGTGCGCGCCGGTTTCGCCGATGGGTCCAGCCTGCAGCTGACCGGCTTCTACAATCTCTATTCCGATTTCATCGACACCAGGCTCGTCGGGTTTTCGTCCGGTGGGTTGATGCAGTTCCAGTACGCCAACCTGTCGCGGGCGGTGATCTGGGGCGCCGAGGCCAAGGGCGAGTGGAAGGTCGCGCTGAAGTGGACGGTGAAGGGGGCGCTCGCCTATGCCCGGGGCGAGGATCGCGACACCGGGAAGCCGCTCGATTCGGTCGATCCTCTGACCGGGACCCTCGGCGTCGCCTTCGCCGCCACCGACGAATGGCGCTTCGAAGGGCGGATGAAGGCGGCGGCGGCCAAGACCCGCGTTTCCGACGACACCACCGTGTTCAAGCCCGGCGGCTGGGCCACCTTCGATGCCTTCGCCACCTATGAGGTGAAGCCGCGCTTCACCGTCAACGCCGGTGTCTTCAACATCTTCGACAAGAGCTACTTCTCGGCCCAGGACGTCGCCGGGGTGCTCGCCTCCAATCCGTTGCTCGAGACCTATCGGGCGACGGGCCGCACCTTCGCCGTCAACGCGACGGTGAGGTTCTGACCATGGCGGATGTCGCCTTCCGCTCCGACGACCGCGCCTTCCTCCGCCCCTTCGGGCGGGGGCGGGTGGGCGGGCGTGGTGGTTTCGACCGCCTCGCCCCTCGGTCGGAGCCGGTCGGCGATCGCCCGCGCGGCGACACGGCGGGCCGGCCATGGTCCTGGCCGGTCGTGCCGGCGCGGGATTCGTCTGCGAACGGACCGGTCGCGCCCTCGTCGACCGTCCCGGCCGTCGTGGCCCTCCCTCGGGGCGCGACGGCCGCCCCCTCATCCGCCGCGGAGGTCGACGTCGCGCCGCCGATCCGGGTGTTCCCCTCGGCGCGTCTCGCTGCACCGACCGAAGGTCGTCGCCGCGGCTTCGCGGTGATCGCCGCTGCCGCGACGCATCTTCTCTGCCTGAGCGCGCTGTTGGCGATGCCCGCGGACGAGCCGAGCGGCGGTGGCGTCGTCACCGAGGCCCTGGAAATCGCCATCGTCTTCGCCGAGGACAGTGTCGACGCCGTCGCCGGAGCTTCCGGTTCGATCGCCGAGACGCCGCGGGAAACGACCGTCGAACCTCCCGAGGTCGAACCTGCCGAGGTCGAACCGCCGCCGCGTCCGCCGGTCGCCGTCGAGGAACCCGTGCCCGACGAACCTGCGGCGCAGACGGTCGCATCTCCGCCGCCGCCTGCCGAGATCTCGCCTTCCGCTGCACCGGCGGCGGCCGAGACCCCGGTCCTCGCCACGTCGCAGCCGGCGGACGAGGCGGTGCCGCCCCCTGTGCAGTCGCCTTCGCCGCCGGCATCGCAGGCGGTGACGCCGGCCCCGGTCGCGCCGCCTGCACCTTCGACGCCGGAGGCGGTGCCGGCGCCTCCGGTCACGCCGTCTCGATCACAACCGACCCCGCCGCCGCCGCCGATACACTCGAAAGTCGAGCCGACACCCGCGCCGAAGCCGGTGCGTCGCGAGACGACGAAAGCGAAGCGTCCGGACGGGTCGAAGCGGCGTTCCGTGGCCGCGGCGGCGACGGGGTCGGGGCCGCGCGACAGCCTCTCGGGAGCCCGCTCGACCGGTTCGGCGCCGGCCGCCGGCACCGGGGCGCACGCCGACTGGCGAGCCGCGGTCCTCGCGGCACTGGCACGGGCCAAGCGTTACCCGAACGACGCCCGTGACCGGGGGCTCTCGGGCCGCGCCGTCGTCACCTTCACGCTGACGCGCAGCGGCGCGGTCACCGGCGTGGCGCTCGCCGCCTCGTCGGGGTCCGCCGCGCTCGACGGCGCGACCCTCGCCATGCCGCGCCGCGCCGC
This sequence comes from uncultured Alphaproteobacteria bacterium, assembly GCA_937873675.1. Lineage (GTDB taxonomy): Bacteria > Pseudomonadota > Alphaproteobacteria > Rhizobiales > Ancalomicrobiaceae > CALBKH01. The sequence goes on from CALMYM010000147.1 coordinate 9,825, forward strand.
CTTCCCGCCGATGCCGCCGGGAGGTCCGGACAGCCGGACCTTCACCGCCGGCGTCCGTTACGACCTGCGTTGACCCCGAAGAGAAAGGAAGACCCGATGTTCTTCGCCATGAACCGCTTCAAGGTGATCCGTGGCCGCGAGGCCGATTTCGAGGAGGTCTGGCGCACCCGCGACAGCCATCTCCACACGGTGCCGGGCTATGTCCGCTTCCATCTGCTCAAGGGGCCGGAGCGCGAGGACCACACGCTCTATTCCTCGCACACCACCTGGGAGAGCCGCGCCGCCTTCGACGGCTGGACGGTGTCGGAGGCCTTCCGCCGGGCGCATGCTCGTGCCGGTCGCGGGGATGTCCTGACCATCGGCCATCCCGAGTTCGAGGGCTTCGAAGTGCTGATGAGCGAGACCGGCGAGGATCGCCGTGCCGCCGAGGGGGATGCGGCATGAACCGCCCCGAGCGACACCCCTCCGCCGCTCACGGTGCGGCACTCGCCGATCTCGCCGAACGACCCGACGGCGTGCTCGAGGCGATCGCCGAGAAGCACGGGCTCTCCGTCCGCGAGGTCGTCGACCTGTTGCCGTCCCATGCGGCGGTGCGGGTCGCGGCCGGGCACTTCGACGAGGTCTGGGAGGAGATCCGGGGATGGGGCGAGGTCATGTTCCTCGTCCATGGCCGCAACGGCGTCTTCGAGATCCGTTCGGCCCTGCCGGCCGGGACCCACGGCCGGGGGTATTTCAACATCCACGGCGACGTGCCTCTCGGCGGGCATCTGCGCATCGATCGGCTCGCCGACATCGTCTTCGTCGACCCCCCGTTCTTCGGCCGGCGATCGTTGTTGGTCCAGTTCTTCGATGCCGACCGCGACACGATGTTTGAGATCTTCGTCGCCCGCGACGCGACGCGCGAACTCGACGCGGTCCAGACCGCGAAGTTCGAGACCGCCCGTCGGCGCTTCGGCGCGTGATCGCGATCACGGACGTCGCTTCGCATCGGGGCTTTCCGAACCGATCGGACCGGGGGCCACGGCGGTCGCGAAGTGACGTTCACTCGTTGCCCGAGCGGAAGCGGCCGACGAGGCGGCGTTTGTCGCCGGGGTGGACGAGGCGGGCCCAGGTGATCGGCTCGGCGTCGTTCCAGGTGCGGCGCTCGACGACCAGACAGGCGGTTCCGGTGCGGATCGACAGCAGGCGGGCGACCTCCCGGGTCGCCTCTTCGGCCGAGACGACATGCTCGGCGTCGCTCCACGGCACGGTGTGGACGAGCCAGGTTCCAGGTGCTTCGTCGGCGAAGGACATGTCCGCCGCAGCCGGGACGGCGGCGAGATTGATGAGCCGTTCTTCGATCTGCAGAGCCGAACCGTCGGAGAAGTGGCGCACCAGCAGGCGCAACACCGGCGTCGGCTCGTCGAGCCCGAGTGCGGCGGCGCGCGGGTCCGTGGCATCGAGTGTCTCGCGGGCGAGGACCTCGAAGGAATAGACGCCGCCGAGCCGTTCGACTTCGGCGCCGATGTCCCAGATCTCGAGCAGCGGCCGTTCGGGCGGGCGCTCGGCGACCACGGTACCGGCGCGGCGCTTGCGGGTGATCAGCCCCTCGGCGGCGAGATCGCGCAACGCCCGATGCACGGTCATGCGCGCGGCGCCGTAACGCTCCATGATCTCGAGTTCCTTCGGGATCTTGGTGCCGGGCGGCCAGGTGCCGTCGTTCATCGGCCGGATCAGCGCCCGGCGGATCTGTTGCCACAGCGGGCCCTGGCCATCGAGGTCTTCGAGGTCGCTCATCGTTCCCCGCCGTATCGGTACGCGATCCGGGGTCTCGCGTTGCCGGTCATCCGGTCCGACGTCCCGTCGGGGCGCGGACCAGCCCCGATCCGCTACGCCCTTTCGTCCGATATTGTCTACACATAATATGGTCGCAGATCATCCGGATGACGGATCCATCATAGCGATAGGTGGGACAGAATGTTCGACGAGGCGGAACTGGCGCGGTTGCGGGCGAAATACGGCGATGCCTCGAACGGCGTCATCCACGATCCCGAACGGGCGCGGGTGGCGCGGACGATGATCGACGAGAACGGCACGCGCGCCGCGCCCTACGTCGGTCTCCCGACCTTTCTCGCCACGCGGTATCATCCGCTCGATCGGGCGGAGCCCGACTTCGGCGATCTGCAGGTGGCGCTCTACGGCCTGCCGATGGACCTCGGGGTCACCAATCGCTCGGGCGCCCGTTTCGGGCCGCGCGCGGTGCGGACGATCGAGCGGATCGGCCCCTACGAGCACGTCCTGAAGTGTCTTCCGACCCGCGAGATCCGCGTCGCCGACGTCGGTGACGTGGTGTTTCGTTCGCGCTACGGCCTGGAGATGTGCCACGACGACATCGAGGCCTTCGTCGCGAAGATGGTCGCGGCCGGGGTGGTTCCGCTCGGCGTCGGCGGCGATCACTCGGTGACCCTGCCGATTCTCAAGGCGCTGGGGCGCGCCCGCCCGGTGGGTCTGATCCATTTCGACGCCCATTGCGACACCGGCGGTCCCTTCGACCATTCGAAGTTCCATCACGGTGGTCCCTTCCGCGAAGCGGTGCTCGAGGGCGTGCTCGACCCGACCCGTACCATCCAGATCGGCATCCGCGGTTCGTCGGAGTACATCTGGGAATTCTCCTACGACAGCGGCATGACGGTGATCCACGCCGAGGAGATGCCGAAACTGGGCATGGCGGCGATCGTCGAGAAGGCCCGCACCGTGGTCGGTGACGGACCGGTCTACGTCTCCTTCGACGTCGATTTCCTCGATCCGGCCTTCGCGCCCGGAACCGGTACGCCCGAAATCGGCGGGCCGACCACCCGCGAGGCGATCGAGTTGCTGCGGGGTCTCGCCGGGCTCGACATCGTCGGCGGCGACGTCGTCGAGGTCGCCCCCCAGTACGACGCGTCGACCAACACCGCCCAGGCGGCGGCTCAAATGTTGTTCCAGATCCTGTCGCTGATGGTGTTCAGCCCGTCCGTCGGCGGCCGTCCGGTCGGCTGAACACGGGCCTGCACCGAACGGCCCATCGTGTCGCCGCTGCGCCTTCGCCGCGATGGGCCGTGCGATCACCACGGCGGGGCGAGCAGCGGCGCCGAATTGGTCGCCGTGCCGCGAAGATGCGCTGCGACGCCGGCTTTCGCCTATTGACAAAGCCGGCAGGGGTCTTTCCTATATGTATAGACAAAATGGTCGTACATGCCCTCCAGGGAGGTGGTCCCCATGAATCGACGTACCCTCATCGGCCTGTCTCTGTCCGCCGGTCTGGCGGCGACGCTCGCGACTCTGTCGGCGCCGGCCTTCGCCGACGTCCTCGACAACGTCAAGAAAGCCGGCGTACTGCGCGTCGGCACCGAGACGGCCTTCGCGCCCTTCGACTTCATCGACGGCGGCAAGCACGTCGGTCTCAACGTCGATCTCTTCGACGAGATCGGCAAGGAGATGGGGGTGAAGATCGAATGGGTGATGTTGCCCTGGGAGGGCGTGCTGCCGGGCCTCGAGGGCGGCAAGTTCGACATCGTCGCCGGTCCGGCGACCATCACCAAGGCGCGGCTCGAGCGGTATCGCTTCTCCCCGCCGATCGCCGAGGCGACGGTGGCGCTGCTCAAGCGCGCGGGTGATGCGTCGATCGCCAAGCCCGGCGACATCGCCGGCAAGGCGGTCGGTTCCGGCAAGGCGACGGCGCAGTTCGCCCAGTTGCAGAAATACGCCGCGACTTTGCCGATCGCGGTCGAAACCAAGGAATACCATTCCTTCAACGAGGCCTACGCCGACCTCGCCGCCGGGCGCATCGTCGCGGTGGCCAATTCGCTGCCCAACATCAGCTTCGTCGCCCAGCAGCGCAAAGGCGTCTTCGAGGTCGTCCAGCCGCCGTTCGGCCAGAAGTCCTACTTCGGCTATCCGGAGCGCAAGGACCCGGACTACGCGTCGCTGAACGACGCGGTGGCCGCCGCCATCGGCAAGATCAAGGCCGACGGCCGCATGGCCAAGCTGCAGACCAAGTGGTTCGGCGTCACCTTCGACACCCCGGCCGAGGTCACCGACCCGGCGTTCTGATCCGCTCATCCCGGATGGTCCGGCCCGATCGACCGGGTCGGGCCCCGTCCAATCCGGCAAGACCGATGCGGCCCTCCGCCTGCGGCGGAGGCTCCCGCGCGGGAAGGACAAGGATCGTCGCCCCATGACCTGGGAGCTCTTCGAGCTTCTGCTCCTCGCCTCGACCCGGACGATCGCCCTCAGCGGGCTGTCGATCGTCATCGGCTTCTTCCTCGCCGCCGGGATCTGCGCCGGGATGCTGTCGGACCACGCGGCGGCGCGTCACGCCGGCCGGCTCTTCGTCAGCTTCTTCCGCGGCACGCCGCTCCTCGTCCAGCTGCTGCTCATCTACCACTTGTTGCCGCGCATCGGCATCGACGTGCCGAGCGAGGTCGCGGCGGTGATCGGCATGTCGCTGTGCACGGCCGCCTATCAGGCGGAGATCCTGCGCGGCGGCTTCGGCTCGGTGCCCAAGGGGCTGCTCGAGGCCGCCGACATGTGCGGCATCGGCGCCTTCGACACTTTCCGACGCATCCGTCTGCCGATCGCCGTGCGGCTGACGCTGCCGGCGCTGACCAGCGAGCTGATCATGATCGTCAAGGCCTCGTCGCTGGTTTCGGTGGTCGGGGTGATCGAACTGACGCGCATGGCGCAGGACCTCGCCGCCAGCACCTTCCAGCCGCTGCCGCTCTATGCCGCCGCCGGACTGGTCTATCTCGTCATCAACGCGGCGATCGCCTTCGCCGGCTGGATCGTCGAACGCCGGGTGGCGCGGGGGCACGCATGAGCTTCGATCTCCGCCTGCTCGAGACCTACGGCGCCGAGATCCTCGTCTCGCTCGGCGTCACCTTCCTGATCTGGATCGCCGCGTCGGTGCTCGGCATGATCGGCGGCTTCGCCGTGGCGGTGGCGCGCCGGTGGGGGCCCTCGTGGGTCGCCTGGCCGCTGCGCGGTTTCGTCGAGATCATCCGCGGCACGCCGTTCCTGGTGCAGATCTTCCTGCTCTACTACGGCGGTCCGTTCATCGGCCTCTCCCTCGACGCCGTGCCGGCGGGGCTTCTCGGTCTCACCGTCTACGGCTCGGCCTACTATTCCGAGCTGTTCCGCACCGGCTTCGACGCCATCCCGAAGGGACACCTCGAAGCCGCCGACTGCGTCGGCTTCTCGCGCGTCCAGATGCTCCGCCGCATCATCGTCCCCGAGATGACGATGTTGGTGCTGCCGTCGATGGTCAACATGACCATCCTGATGCTCAAGGAGACGGCGATCCTGTCGATCATCTCGGTGCCGGAACTGACGCTGGAAGTCTCCTCGATCGGGTCGGCGCACTATGCCTTCGTCGAGAGCTTCACCATCCTGGCGCTCGCCTACTGGGCGCTGGTCGAACTCTGCGGCTGGGCCGGACGGCTCGCCGAGGCCCGCCTCTCCAGATATCGGTTCGCCCACTCATGACCTCGTCTCCCGCCATCCGCGTCCGCGGCGTCGTCAAGCGCTACGGTGCCACCGAAGTCCTCACCGGCATCGACCTCGACGCGCCGCGCGGCGAGGTCACCTGCCTGCTCGGACCCTCGGGATCGGGCAAGAGCACGCTCCTGCGCTGCATCGCCTTCCTGGAGGAGACCTCCGACGGCCTGATCGAGATCGACGGCGAGCCGCTCGGCTTCGCCGCCGATCCGAAGGGCGGACGGGTCCGTCTGTCGCGGCCCTCGATCCGCGCGGTGCGCTCGAACATCGGCATGTGCTTCCAGCAGTTCAATCTGTGGCCGCACATGACGGCGCTCGGCAATGTCTCCGAAGCGTTGATGACGGTGAGGAAGTTCTCGCGCGGCGAGGCCGAGGCCCGCGCCATGGTCGAACTCGACAAGGTCGGTCTGGCCAAGCGCGCCTCGCACTATCCGAGCGAACTCTCCGGCGGTCAGCAGCAGCGCGTCGCCATCGCCCGCGCCCTGGCGCTGGAGCCGAAGATCATGCTGTTCGACGAGCCGACGTCGTCGCTCGATCCGGAACTGACCGGCGAGGTGCTCAACGTCATGCGCCGGCTGGCCGAGACCGGCATGACCATGGTGGTGGTGACCCACGAGATCGGCTTCGCCGCGTCGGTCGGCTCGAAGATCGTCTTCCTCGACCACGGCAAGATCCTGGTCGAGGGCTCGCCGACGGAAGTGTTCGGCAAGCCGCGTCACGCCCGCATCGACCAGTTCCTCGACACCTATCTCGATCGCGGCGCCGCCGGTCTGTTGTGACCGCGCCGGTCGGTGCGAATGCGAAAGGGGCCCGATCCGCTCGGGCCCCTTTTCCGTTCGCCGCTTCTCGATTCGCCGCGTCGGATCCGGCGTCGACGAGTGATCCGCCGGGTCGCGGACGTGGGATCAGCCGCCCGCGCCGAGGAGTTCGGCCATCGCCTCGAGGAACTGGTCGTTCTCCTGCGGCGCGCCGATGCTGACGCGGGCGAAGGTGCGGTAGCCCGGCTGTTTCCAAGCCTTGACGATGACGCCGCGGGCGAGCAGCGCCTCGGCGAGGCCGGCGGAGTCACGGCGGCAATCGAAGAACAGGAAGTTGCCTTTCGACGGCGCCACGGTGAGGCCGAGGCCTTCGAGCGCGACACGCATCCGCGCCCGCTCGGCGAGGGTGGCCTCGACCACCGCGGCGAGGTGGGCGTCGTCGGCGAGGGCGGCGACGGCGGCGGCCTGGGCGACGGCATTGACGTTGAAGGGGGTGCGGACCCGGTCGATCAGATCGCAGAGGTCCGCGTCGGCGAAGATCCCCCAACCGACGCGCAATCCGGCCAGCCCATAGGCCTTGGAGAAGGTGCGCAGAACCACCCAGGGGTGGCGCGCGTCCTTGAGCGCCGCGGCGGCGGAGGGATGGTCGGGACCGGCGGCGTATTCGGCATAGGCCTCGTCGACCACCACCAGCGTTTCGGGACGGACCGCCGCGAGGACGCGCTCGAGCTCGACGTCGGTCAACCAGCTGCCGACCGGGTTCATCGGATTGGCGAAGATCAGTATCCGGCAGGGTTCGGCGAGCGCCGCGACGAGGGCCTCGACGTCGATGGTCAGGTCGGGGCGCACGGCGACGCGGTCGACCGTCGCCCCCATCATCGTCGCGTAGTCCTCGTGCAGCGGGAAGGACGGGTAGAGGGTGACCACCCGATCGCCGGGGCGCAGCGTGGCGCGGGCGAGGATGGCGAGGAGATCCTCGGAGCCGTTGCCGATCATGATCCGATCGGCCGCGACGCCGGCGCGTTCGGCGAGCGCCCGCCGCAGGTCGCGATTGATCGGATCGGGATAGAGCCGCATGGTCGTGATCGCCGCCGCCGCCGCGGCCGTCGCCCTCGGGCTCGGACCCGTCGGGTTCTCGTTCGATCCGAGCTTGGCGATGCGGGCCGGCGCGTAGCGCGCCACCACCTCGGCGATGGTGAGGCCGGCGTTGTAGGGGACGAGACGCGTCACTTCCGGGCGAACCGTGTCCGACGGTTGCGACATGGGCGATCCTCCGGTGGTCGGGACGTCAGGTTCGGGCGGGCCGGTCCACCCGACCGAGGCCGACGAGAAGCGCGTCGGCCGGGCGGCGGTCGGCGTCGAGGACGAGGTCGGTCGGGCCGTCGATGCGCAGCGCATCGCCCGGGCCGAGGTCGAAGGTGGCACCGCCGAGGAGGGTGACCGCGATCCGCCCACCGGCGACGACGAAGGTGAGATCGTCGGCGAGTTCCAGCGGGATCGGCTCGTCGATCGCCAGGCGTTCGACGCGGTGACACCATCGGCCGCGCCGCGTCATGACGTTGAGGTCCTCGATCGGCCCGTCGACCGGTCGGCCGTCGACGGCGACGTCGGCGGGGAAGGCGAGCGGCGAGGCGGCCGGGTCGAGGCGGGTGCGCCGGTCGGCGAAGACGAGATCGAGGACGGCGCCCTCGACCGCCGTCAGCGTGCGATCGACGCCCGAAAAGATCGAGAAGGGGGT
>CALMYM010000148.1 GCA_937873675.1 uncultured Alphaproteobacteria bacterium
GCGGTCAACATCCTCGGCCTCGAGCAGGTTCGCCAGATCATCCAGAAGATGCGGGCCTTCGTCGACGAGGTCTACGTGCCCGACACGCTGGCCGTCGCCTCGTTCTACAAGGACTGGTTCGCCCGCGGCGAAGGCCTCGGCAACTTCCTCTCCTACGGCGACTTCCCCGAGAAGGCGCCCTGGGACGCCTCCACCTTCCTGGTGCCGCAGGGCATCATCCTCGACCGCGACGTCTCCAAGATCCATCCGATCGACCTCAACGATCCGGCGCAGATCCAGGAGTTCGTCGGTCATTCCTGGTACGAGTACGCCGGCGGCAAGGACAAGGGTCTGCACCCCTACGACGGCGAGACCAAGTTCGCCTACACCGGGCCGAAGACCCCCTACACCCACCTCGACGTCGACAAGGAATATTCCTGGCTGAAGGCGCCGCGCTGGAAGGGCAAGCCGATGGAGGTCGGCCCGCTGGCTCGTGTCCTGATCATGTACGCCAAGGGCAACAAGGAGGTTCAGGAGCTCGCCGGCATGGCGCTGAAGAAGCTCGACCTGCCGATCACCGCGATGTTCTCGACGCTCGGCCGTACCGCGGCGCGCACCCTCGAGACCAAGCTCATCGCCGATCACATGGACAGCTGGCTGAACGCGCTGACCGCCAACATCAAGGCCGGCAAGCTCGACGTCCACAATCCGGACAAGTGGGAACCTTCTTCGTGGCCGTCCAAGTGCAAGGGCGTCGGCTTCATGGAGGCGCCGCGCGGCGGTCTCGCCCACTACATCGTCATCGAGAACGGCAAGATCGCCAACTATCAGGCGGTGGTGCCCTCGACCTGGAACGCGGGACCGCGTGATCCCTCGGGCCAGCCGGGCGCCTACGAGGCGGCGCTCATGGATCGCCACAAGATGCACGATCCCAAGCAGCCGCTCGAGATCCAGCGCACCATCCACTCCTTCGATCCTTGCCTCGCCTGTGCGGTGCACGTCACCGATCCGGACGGTGAGGAACTGATGCAGATCCGCGTCAGCTGAGCCAATAGGAGACGTTCGTCATGACCGATACGATCAACGTCCAGGCGGCCGCGGACAAGTTCCTGGCGCTCGTCGGACGGCCGCTCGCGACCTGGGCGGAGGCCTGCGTCCACTGCGGCCTGTGTGCGGAAGCCTGCCACTTCTATCAGGCGACCAAGGACCCGAAATACACGCCCGCTTGGAAGATCTTGCCGATCGCCAAGGCCCACAAGGCCCGCACCGGCTTCCTCGGGATGCTCGGCCTGGCGCCGAAGATCACCGCGGACGATCTGAAGTTGTGGGAAGAGCTGATCTTCGACACCTGCAACATGTGCGGCCGGTGCACGCTGGTCTGCCCGATGGGCATCGACATCGCCTCGATCACCGCGGCGACGCGGCAGGCGATGAACGCCGCCGGCATCGGCCCGGCCGACCTCTTCGCGGCGGCCGAGAACGCCCGTGACCGCGGCAGCCCGCTCGGCCTCACCTCCGAGAAGCTCGCCGATCGTCTCGAGTGGCTGGCCGACGACAACGAGGTCGATCTGCCGCTCGACAAGAAGGGCGCCGAGGTGCTGCTCACCGTCTCGTCGATCGAGATGATGAAGTATCCGGATTCGATCGTGTCGATGGGCAAGCTGCTCAACGCCGCCGGCGTCAACTGGACCTTCTCGTCGACGGGCTACGAGGCGACCAACTTCGGCTATCTCGCCGGCAAGGCCGACATCGCCAAGACGCTGACCCTGCGGATCGTCGAAGCGGCGGAGCAGATGGGCGTCAAGACGGTGATCATCCCCGAGTGCGGTCACGCCTATGGTGTGATGCGCTGGCAGGCGGCCAACGTCATCGGCCGGCCGCTGCCCTTCGAGGTGCTCCACATCACCGAATTCCTCGCCAAGCTGAAGCGCGAGGGCAAGCTCGAGTTCACGCCCTACGAGACCGCCTTCACCTACCACGACCCGTGCCAGATCTCGCGGCGCGGCGGTGCGGCCGAGGATGCGCGCTATCTGCTGGAGGGCTTCGCGCCCAACTTCAAGGAGATGACGCCGACCCAGAACGCCAATTGGTGCTGCGGTGGTGGCGGCGGCGTCCAGGCGATCGCCCGCTCCGCGCCGATCCGCTTCGAGGTCTTCAAGATCAAGACCAAGCAGGTGGAGGAGACCGGCACCAAGACGCTGATGTCGTCCTGCGCCAACTGCCGCCTGACCATGGACGAAGCCAAGACCGGCATCGGCTGGGGAGGCGAACTCGCTTCGATCGTCGAGGTGCTGGCCGAGCATCTCGTCGAGAAGGACTGATACGAAATTCGGATGAACACATCCGGATTTCGTATTCCGGTCGCCGAAAAGGCCCGTCCGCATCGGGGCGTTTTCGGCGAGCCGGATCCGGCGTCGCGAAGCGATCGGCCGGATCCCGTGAGTTCGGAGGAAACGCCCGAGTCGGCCGGCGGACGTGTGCACCGCCGGTTCGCCGGGCCCGCGCGCAGACGCGGGTGAGGGTAGGGGTTCCACCCCGCATCGAATGCCCCATATGATCCGTACCATCCTCGGCCTCGGGCTCGCCCGGGGCCGATCTTTTGTCGTCGCCGCGAGGTCCTTCGATGAGCTCCGCCGAATTCGAGCGCTGGAATTCCCGTTTCGCCGCCACCGAGGCCTACGTCTTCGGGGCCGCCCCCAACGCCTTCCTCGCCTCCTGTCGAGACGCGCTGCCGAAGGCCGGCCGGGCGCTGGCGATCGCCGACGGCGAAGGGCGCAACGGCGTCTTCCTGGCGGAGTGCGGGCTCGAGGTGGTGTCGGTCGATTTCTCGCCGGCGGCCCAGGCCAAGGCCCAGGCGCTCGCCGCCACCCGCGGCGTGACGATCGAGACGGTGACCGCCGACATCCTCGCGTGGGAGTGGCCGGAGGCGGCTTTCGACGTGATCGCGGCGATCTTCTTCCAGTTCGCCGAGCCGCCGGAGCGCGCCGAGATCTTCGCTCACATCCGCCGCGCCCTGAAGCCGGGCGGGCTGCTGATCCTCGAGGGCTATCGTCCCGAGCAGATCGCCTACGGCACCGGTGGCCCGAAGACGCCGGAGAACATGTACACCCGCGCCCTGCTCGAAGACGCCTTCGGCGATTTCGACGGCGTCGTCATCACCGAGCACGACACCGAGATGAACGAAGGTGTCGGCCATTCCGGCATGTCGGCGGTGATCGATCTCGTCGCTCGCAAGCCGGGATGAGCTCACGCTCGTCGGTTCGCGGGCCCGCCGTGACGCGGGGCTCGGCCGACGGGGGCGCCGACGAGAGGGCGGCTTTCGCCTCTCGGTCCCTTTGCCCCTCGATCTCGCGTTCCGCCTCAGCCGGTGTTCCTGAGCCCCGCGGCGATGCCGTTGATGGTGATGAGGATACCGCGTTGGGTCTTCTCCTCGCGGTTGCCCTCGCGCCAGCGGCGCAACAGCTCCACCTGCATGTGGTTGAGCGGCGCGATGTAGGCGAAGCGGTGCGAGATCGAGCGGGCGAGCGTCGGGTTGTCGGCGAGCCGGTCGCTCATCCCCGTGACCAGCGCCAGCGCCTCGACGGTGCGCGTCCACTCCGCCTCGATCTCGGCGTAGATCTTCTCCGCCAGCGCCCGGTCCGGCACCAGCTCGGCGTAGCGGCGCGAGATGCGCAGGTCGGCCTTGGCCAGCACCATGTCCATGTTGGAGACGAGGGTGCGGAAGAACGGCCATTCGGCGTTCATCCGGGCGAGCAGCGTCGGCACCTCGTCCGGCGCTTCGGCGATCACCTGGCGGATCGCCGTGCCGAAGCCGTACCAGCCCGGCAGCGTCACGCGGCTCTGGCCCCAGGAGAAGCCCCAGGGGATGGCGCGCAGGTCCTCGATGCGGCGCGTCGCCTTGCGCGAGGCGGGACGCGAGCCGATGTTGAGCTGGGCGATCTCGGCGATCGGGGTGGCGGCGAAGAAATAGTCGACGAAGCCGGGGGTGTCGTAGACGAGCGCCCGGTAGGCCTTGCGGCTCGCCTCGGAGATCCGCTCCGCCAGCGCCAGGAATTCGGGCGCCGCCTTCTCCTTGCGCCTGAGAAGCGACGTCTCCAACGCCGCGCTCATCAGCGTCTCGAGATTGCGCCGGCCGATCTCCGGATTGGCGTATTTGGCGTTGATCACCTCGCCCTGTTCGGTGAGGCGGATCTGGCCCTTCACGGTGCCCGGCGGCTGGGCGAGGATCGCCTCGTAGGCCGGACCGCCACCGCGGCCGACGGCGCCGCCGCGACCGTGGAAGAGGCGGAGCGAGATGCCGGGTTTGGCCTCGAACAGACGGCCGAGAGCGGTCGAAGCGCGGTAGAGTTCCCAGTTCGAGGTGAAATAGCCGCCGTCCTTGTTGCTGTCGGAATAGCCGAGCATGACGTCCTGCTCGGCGCCGGAGGCGCGCACCATCGCTTCGATGCCCGGCAGGTCGTAGAAGTCGCGGACGATCGGTTCGGCGGCGCGCAGGTCGTCGATGGTCTCGAACAGCGGCACCACCACGAGATCGACGACCGCCGCCTCGTTGGGGCCGACGGTGCCGCTCATCAGCCCGCATTCCTTCTGCAGGACGAGCACCTCGAGCAGGTCGGAGACCGTCTCGGTGTGGCTGATGATGTAGTGGCGGATCGCCTCGGGTCCGAAGTCGGCCCTGAGCCGCCGCGCCGTCTCGAAGATGGCGAGTTCGCTCGCCGTCAGCGCCGAATAGGCGGTGTTCGGCACCCGGAGCGGCCGCGGATCGGCGAGGAGGCGCAGGAGCAGGGTCCGCCGTGCCGTCTCGTCGAGGGCGAGATAGTCGGGCTCGACCTTGGCGGCGGCGAGCAGCTCGGCGACGACCAGCTCGTGCTGGTCCGAACTCTGGCGCAGATCGGTGGTCGCCAGATGGAAGCCGAAGACCTCGACGGCGCGGATGAGCCCGGAGAGGCGGATCGGCAGGAGCGGCGCACCGTGATTGCGCCGGAGCGAATCCTCCACCACGCGGAGGTCGGCGAGGAAGGCGGCGGCCTCGGCGTAGGGCGGGCTGGCATTGACGGCGCGGCGGCCGGCGGGCTCGCCGACCCGCTTCTCGAAGGTGGCGGCGAGGCGGGCGTAGATGCCGATGAGGGCACGGCGATAGGGCTCGTCGCGCCGCTGGGCGCTGGTGTCGGCGGAAGCCTCGGCGAGCGCCACCAGTTCGGCGGTCTGCGACACCAGGACCGCCGACATCGACAGCTCGCGGCCGAGCCGATGGATCTCGTCGAGATAGTGCTCGAGCGCCACCTCCGCGTGGCGGCGCAGCGCCGTCTCCAGCGTCGAGGCGGTGACGTTGGGATTGCCGTCGCGGTCGCCGCCGATCCAGTTGCCCATGCGGAAGAACGGTGCCACCGGCTGGCCGGTCAGCGCCTCGAGATCGGCGTAGAGGCGGGGGATCTGCGCCAGGAAGGTGCTGCGGTAGTAGCCGAGGACGTTCTCGATCTCGTCCTCGACCGTCAGCTTGACGAAGCGCAGCACGCGCGTCTGCCAGAGCTGGGCGACGCGCGCCTTGATCTGGGCCTCGTTGGCGGCGCGGTCGCGCGGGTTCATCAGCCGGTCGCGCTCGGCGAGGAGCGTGGCGATGGCGCGCTCCGCATCGAGGATCGACTGGCGCTGCACCTCGGTCGGGTGAGCGGTGAGCACCGGCGACACCCAGGCGCGCTGCAACGCGCGGGTGACCGCGGCGCCGTCGATCCCGGCCGCTTCGAAGCGGTCGAACGCCTTGAGGAGGGAGCCGTCGCGGTGTTCGTCGCGAGCATGGTGCACCGCCCGGCGACGCAGGTGGTGACAGTCCTCGGCGAGATTGGCGAGGTGGGAGAAATAGGTGAAGGCGCGGATCACCGACACCGTCTCCGACGGTCCGAGGCGCTTCAGCAGCGCATCGAGATTGCGGCCGGCCTCGGCGTCGGCGTCGCGCTCGAAGGCGACGGACAGGCGGCGGATCGCCTCGACCACCTCGAAGGCCGCCTCGCCGTCCTGTTCGCGCACGATGTCGCCGAGGATCTGGCCGAGGAGGCGGATGTCGTCGAAGAGCGGACGGTCCTTCTCGGGACTGTCGGTCGGCAATTCGAAAGTGGCATTCATCGACGTCGGTCCTCTCGGGAAGGGCGCGTCACGGACGATCGACCGACCGCCCGGTCCTTCGGGGGGACGGTGGGCGGCGGTGGCGGGGAGTGACCCCCCGGGTGACTACGTAGGACCTTAGCATGGTCGTCGGAGACCTCCACCGCCCGACCGGCGAGGAGTGCCCATTTCTTCGGCGGTGCGACGATGGCGACGCACCCCTGGTCGGACGCCTCCGACATCGCCCGACACCTGCGTTCGTTCCTCGATGACGCATGTTCTTTTCGATCGGGTCGGTTCAACCCGATCGGAACATGCTCTAAAGCTGGCGGCCCAGTCCCAACGGAGCCCCGTCCCATGTCGCCGTTTCAGCCGTCGTCCCGCTCGCAGGTCGCCCCGTTCATCGCCATGGAGGTGCTGGCGGCGGCGGTGGAGCGCGAGCGCGCCGGTCATCGGGTGATCCACATGGAGGTCGGCCAGCCCGGCGCCTCGGCGCCGAAGCCGGTGCTCGACGCCGCCCGCCGGGCGCTGGAAGGCCGGCTCGGCTACACCGAAGCCCTCGGCATCCGCCCGCTGCGCGAAGCGATCGCCGGCCACTACACCGCGACCTACGGGATCGAGATCCCCTCCGACCGGGTGGCGGTCACCGCCGGCTCGTCGGGCGCCTTCACGCTCGCCTTCCTCGCCGCCTTCGACGTCGGCGCCCGCATCGCCATGCCGACGCCGGGGTATCCCGCCTATCGCAACCTGTTGGCGGCGCTCGGGCTCGAGGCGGTTGAGATCGAGTGCGGTCGTGACACGCGTTGGGCGCTGACCCCGGAGATGATCCGCCGGGCGCATGCCGAAAAGCCGCTCGCCGGCGTGCTGGTGGCGAGCCCGGCCAATCCGACGGGGACGATGTACACGCCGGAGGCGCTCGAGGCGCTGGTCCGGACCTGCGACGAGCTCGGCCTGTGGTTCATCTCCGACGAGATCTACCACGGCCTCGTCTACGACGGCGTCCAGTCGACGGCGCTCGCCACCTCCGACCGGGCGATCGTCATCAACTCCTTCTCCAAGTACTACTGCATGACCGGCTGGCGCATCGGCTGGATGATCATGCCGGAGCAGTTGGTGAAGCCGATCGATCGGCTGGCGCAGAACCTGACGCTTTCCAACAACGAGATCTCGCAGCGCGCCGCGGTCGCCGCCTTCTCGCCGGAAGCGACCGTCGAACTCGACCGGGTCAAGGCGGGCTACGCGGCGAACCGCGCCTATCTCCTCGACCACCTGCCGCGTCTCGGCTTCGAGGACCTCTTCCCCGTCGACGTCGCCTTCTACGCCTATGCCTCGATCGCCCGCTTCTCCAACGACAGCCTCGACTTCGTGAAGCGCATGCTGAACGAGGCCGGCGTCGCCGCGACCCCGGGTCCCGACTTCGACTCGGCCCGCGGCAACCGCTACGTCCGCTTCTCCTTCGCCGGCACGCCGGCCGACATGGAAGAGGCGGTGGGACGGCTCGGCGGCTGGCTGAGGTGAGGCGAGGGGGCGGAGCCTCGGCTCGAGCGGGGCATCTTCGATCACCGACGTGAAGGCCGGGATGTGAACGGCAGAAGGTGTGCGCCGCGCGCGACCCGCCTCGCCGGTCCCAAGTGAGGCACCCGAAAACGACGAAGGCCGGGATCGCTCCCGGCCTTCGCCTCGTTCACATCGCGTGTGAAGATCTCACAGGAAGCCCTTCTTGGACCACCATCCGGTCTTCTTCGGCTGATCCGGCGCCAGCTCGGTCGAGACCGGGGCCGGCTTGGCCGGAGCCTCCTCGGCGGCAGGGGCCTCTTCGGCGGCCGGAGCCTCCTCGGCGGCCGGAGCCGGGGCCTCTTCGGCGACCGGGGTCGCTTCGGCGGCGGGGGCTTCCTCGACGGCCGGGGCGGGCGCTTCGGTGGCCGGTTCGGCAGCGGCTTCGGCAGCGGCGGCCTCTTCGGCGGCCTTGGCCTTGGCCGACTTGCGCGGCGCGCGGGTGCGCTTCGGCTTCGCCGCCTTGGCGGCTTCTTCCTCGGCCTTCACCTCGGCCTCGAGCGTCTCGCGGTCGACCACGACGACGTCGGGGATCTCCTCGGCGACGGTCTCGGCCGCACCGGTCTCGGCAGCGGCCTCCTCGGCCTCGCCTTCGCCCTCGTCGGCCTCACCCTCGACGCCACCGTTCTCGGCGCCGGCCTCGCCCGCCTCACCGCGATTGCGACGACCGCCGCGCCGGCCGCGCCGGCGCTTCTTGCGGGGCTGGTCACCGTTGGCGGGCGCGCCGGCTTCGGTCGCTTCGACCTCGCCCTCGGCCTCGTCGCCCTCGGCGCCGTCTTCGAACTCGCCCTCGGCGCCTTCCGCGGTCTCGGACGGGCCGCCTTCGGCCCCACCTTCGCCACGGCCGCGACCACGACGACGGCGACGACGACGGCGGCGATTGTTGTCGCCTTCGCCACCACGGTCGGCCTCGGCGCGTTCGCGACGCGGCGCCTCGGCTTCTTCTTCGATCTCCTCTTCGAAGACCTCTTCCTCGGGCTCTTCGATCGCCACCGGCGTCACCGGCACTTCCGGCCGCTCGCGCGGCACCACCGGATCGCCCTTCTCGACGATGTAGAGGTGACCGGCCTGGCTGGCGTGATCGTCGGCGAGCACGGTGATGTCGAGGCCGAAGCGGCGTTCGAGATCGGCGAGATGGCCGCGCTTGTTGTTGAGGATGTAGAGGGCGACCGCGGTGCGGGTGCGCACGATCAGGTCGTGGGTGACGCCCTTGAGCATCGCCTCCTCGAGGCCGCGCAGAACGTGCAGCGCCACCGACTCGGTCGAACGCACCATGCCGGTGCCGCCGCAGTGCGGGCACACCACCATCGAGCTCTCGAGCACGCCGGTGCGGATGCGCTGGCGGCTCATCTCCATCAGACCGAAATGGGAGATCCGCCCGACCTGGATGCGCGCCCGGTCGTTCTTCAGGCAATCCTTGAGCTTGCGCTCGACCGCCCGGTTGTTGCGGTTCTCCTCCATGTCGATGAAGTCGATGACGATCAGACCGGCGAGGTCGCGCAGGCGCAGCTGGCGGGAGACTTCCTCCGCCGCTTCGAGGTTGGTGGCGAGCGCCGTGTCCTCGATGTTGTGCTCACGCGTCGACTTGCCGGAGTTCACGTCGATCGAAACCAGCGCTTCCGTCTGGTTGATGACGATGTAGCCGCCGGAGCGCAGGGTCACCTGCGGGGAGAACATCGCGTCGAGCTGGCTCTCCACCGCGAAGCGGGTGAAGACCGGGGTCGGCTCGCGGTAGTTCTGGACGTTCTTGGCATGGCTCGGCATGAGCATGCGCATGAAGTCCTTGGCCTCGCGATAGCCCTCTTCGCCGGCGACCAGGACTTCGTCGATGTCCTTGTTGTAGAGGTCGCGGATCGAGCGCTTGATCAGCGAGCCTTCCTCGTAGACCAGCTTCGGCGCCGAGGACTTCAGCGTCAGCTCGCGCACGTTCTCCCACAGGCGCAGGAGATATTCGAAGTCGCGCTTGATCTCGGCCTTGGTGCGGGCGGCGCCGGCGGTGCGCACGATGACGCCCATGCCTTCGGGAACCTCGAGCTCCTGGGCGATGGTCTTCAGGCGCTTGCGGTCGGTCGGCTGGGTGATCTTGCGGGAGATGCCGCCACCGCGCGCGGTGTTGGGCATCAGCACCGAATAGCGGCCGGCGAGCGACAGGTAGGTCGTCAGAGCGGCGCCCTTGTTGCCGCGCTCCTCCTTGACCACCTGGACGAGCAGCACCTGGCGGCGCTTGATCACTTCCTGGATCTTGTACTGACGGCGCAGCTTGGGCTGGGCGCGGCGCTCGGGAAGCTCCTCGAGCGCGTCCTCGGAGCCGACGCTCTCGACGGTCTCTTCGCCGTTGTCGCCGTTCTCACCGGCGTCTTCGCCGTCGGCGACCTCGTCGCTCGAGGCTTCGGCGGCCTTGGCCTTGGGCTTGGAGCGGCGCGACCGGCTCTCCTCGCGGTCGGCCTCCGAATGCATCCGCGCCTCTTCCTCGAGCAGGGCGAGGCGGTCGGCGGTCGGGATCTGATAGTAGTCGGGATGGATCTCGGAGAAGGCGAGGAAGCCGTGGCGGTTGCCGCCGTAGTCGACGAACGCCGCCTGGAGCGACGGTTCGACCCGGGTCACCTTGGCGAGATAGATGTTACCCCTGAGCTGCTTCTTGGCGGCGGACTCGAAGTCGAATTCCTCGACGCGACTGCCGCGCACCACCACCACCCGGGTTTCCTCCGGGTGGGTGGCGTCGATGAGCATCTTGTTGGCCATGAGGCATGAACTCCACGACCCGCGACCGCGACCACGTCCCGAGGAGGACGGCGGAGGGCGGGCGAGTCGGATCTGACGGACGATGGAAAGGTGAAGGGACGGTCGAGACGGCCGCCGACGAAGCACCGGCGGAGCGACGCGCGTCCGTGCGGTGGAACACCGCCGTCGTCGTCACCCTCGTCGTCTTCGTATGCGTCATGGCCGTGGTATCGACCCGTCGGTTCGAAGGACCGGGAGAGACGAAACGCCTCGCCGGTCGAGTTGCGGTCCGTAGGCCGACCGCACGTGAGAACGCGGCGATCGGCGACGGCACCCTCGGGGCACGCCCCGCTTGTGAGAGCCCCGTTCGCACCGACGAACCTCGCGCCGGCACCGAACGGTACCCAGGAGCCTCTTCCTCGCCGGTTCGCGGATGCACGGACGATCCCGGATCCGTCACATCCGAGAGCGAACGCCTTCGGATGTGGTCCCCGCACGGGAGAAGTTCACCGTGGCTCGGAGGAACGCGGGCTCGAGGTACGAACCGGACGACGTCGCGGGCGCGGGACTGGACCACCGGATCGTTCCCCGCTTCCACGATCTCCGTCGGGCGATACGCGGGCCGACGACGGATTCGGGAGGAGAACGAATTCCTTGGCGACATACTTACGGTTCGCGGTCCGGCAATGCAAGCCGCACACCGGGTGATCCGGGGGGGCGGATGACGGATTGGCACGCCCCGATGACGCCGGACCGTCAACGGGGAGTTAACTCCGTCTTCGCCATGGTCTATCACCTGTGCGGGGGGACGAGAGCGACGGACGGACGATGAGCGGCGAGACGGTGCGGCCGAGCGCGAAGACCCCGACCCGAGACGGCCGGCCGAGCCGGTCGCTCATCCGCGTCGTGATCGCCGTCTGTCTCCTGATGGTGGCGGCACCGGCGGCGACCGCGCCGGTGGAATCTCTCGACCGGATCGGCGATCTCTCGAGTTCCGGCCTGCGGGCGGCGGCGCCTGCGCCTGCGCCCGCTCCGACCCCGGTGCGCCCCGCGGTGCAGGGGGCATCGGATGCGGCCGCGGCGGACGATCGGGTCCTGCACCTGTCCGGTTGGTCGATCGGCGGCGACGAGAGCCGCACCGTGATCACCGTCGACCTGTCGCATCCCGCGCCGCTGCGTGTCTTCACCCTCCTCACCCCGACCCGCGTGGTCGTCGACCTGCCGGCCGCCCGATTCGACGACGCGTCGGGCGGCGCGCATGCCGGCCGCGGTCTCGTCGCCGCGTGGCGGTTCGGGGCGCTCTCGGCGCATCGCTCGCGGCGCCTCCTCCACACGCGCGCCACCGTTTGCATCGTCCGTGCCTACTTCGATGCGGCGGCCCCGGCCGGCAAAAAGCGGGTTGTCGTCGAAATCGTCACGGCGAGTCGCGACGAGATGCGCCGCGCCGGTGCGATCGACGTCGGCTCCGCGCCCGATGCTGCGAAGTCGACCGTGCCGACGCGGTCCGAGGCCGTCGCACCGCCGTCCTCCGGCCGCCCGGTGGTGGTGATCGACGCCGGCCACGGCGGCGGCGACGCGGGCACCGTCTCACCGGCCACCGGCATGCCGGAGAAGACCGTGGTGCTCGAGATGTCGAAGGTGCTGGTGCGCCGGCTGCGCGAGACCGGCCGTTACGAGGTGGTGGCGACGCGCGAGGACGACGTCTTCCTCGGGCTGGGCGAACGGGTGCGCATCGCCCGGGCGCGCCACGCCGATCTCTTCCTGTCGGTCCACGCCGACGCCGAATACGACCATTCGGTGCGCGGCGCGACGATCTACACCGTCGCCGAGACCGCCTCCGACGAGAAGGCGGCGGCGCTCGCGGCCAAGGAGAACCAGTCCGATTCCATCGCCGGTCACGTCGTCGAGGAGGCCGAGCCGGAGGTCGCCGACATCCTCGCCGATCTGACGCTGCGCGAGACGCGCCATCTCAGCCATCGCTTCGCCCGCGATCTCCTCGACGAATATCGCCGCCACGGCCGTCTGGTGAAGTCGCAGCCGCATCGTCAGGCGGGCCTGAAGGTGTTGCGCGCTCACGACATTCCCTCGGCGCTGGTCGAACTCGGGTTCCTCTCCAACAAGGAGGACGAGGCGCTCCTGACCTCGCCGGAATGGCGCGAGAAGACCGCCGCGTCGCTGGTTTCGGCGATCGACCGCTACTTCGCCGGGCGCAATGCGCTCGCCGGACCGACGAAGGATGTGGGCGCGCGCGCCCCAGCTTCGCCATAAACTTGAAAAACAAAGACGAGACGCCTAAACCTCGCCGGTGCTTCGCCGTTTCCCTCGGGTGACGGGCGGAGTGAACCTACGCTGGCGGGCGGAGGGCGGCGGGAGATCCGACGGATCCTCTCGCGAGAGGCGACACGAGGATCGCGGTGGAACGACCGAGCTCCGGCGGGTGCGACCCGACCGGGGCGGCGGCGTGCGCCGTCGAGACGGCGTCCCCGGAGAGTTTCGCGCGGTACGGCTCCGGGCGACATCGAGAAGTGCCCGCGGGCTCCGTCTGCGACGGACCGGCGACAGCCAGGGAAGATCGGGCGGCATGTTCCTTCTGCGGTTCATCGGCTATCTGTTCGGCATCGGCACCGTGGGCCTGCTCGTGGTCGCGGCCGGCGCCTGGATCGCCTACAACCACGTCGCCGCCGATCTGCCGGACTACACGGCGCTGAAGAACTACGAACCGCCGGTGATGAGCCGCGTGCACGCCGCCGACGGCGAGTTGGTGGCCGAATACGCCCACGAGCGGCGGCTGTTCCTGCCGAGCCAGGCGATCCCGCAGCTCCTCAAGAACGCCTTCCTGTCGGCGGAAGACAAGAATTTCTACGAGCACACCGGCATCGACCCGGAAGGTGTCGCTCGCGCCGCGATCGTCTTCGTCCAGAACAAGCTCGCCGGAAAGCGTCCGCAGGGCGCCTCGACCATCACCCAGCAGGTCGCCAAGAATTTCCTCCTGACCAACGAACAGTCGTTCGAACGCAAGATGAAGGAGGCGATCCTCGCCATCCGCATCGAGTCGACCTATTCGAAGGAGGAGATCCTCGAGCTCTACATGAATCAGATCTACATGGGCATCGGCGCCTACGGAGTGGCGGCGGCTTCGCTGCTCTACTTCGACAAGTCGGTGCACGAGCTGACGATCGCGGAAGCCGCCTATCTGGCGGCGCTGCCGAAGGGGCCGAACAACTACCACCCTTTCCGTCACACCGACCGCGCCATCGAGCGGCGCAACTGGGTGATCGGCCAGATGGTCACGAACGGCTTCATCACCCAGGAGCAGGGGGACAAGGCCAAGGAAGACCCGCTCAAGGTCGTGCAGCGTCCGACCGGCCCGCACATCTTCGGCGCCGACTACTTCGCCGAAGAGGTCCGTCGCCAGCTCATCGAGCGCTACGGCGAGAAGGGGCTCTACGAGGGCGGCCTGTCGGTACGCACCTCGCTCGATCCGCGTCTGCAGCTGGTCGCCCGCAAGGCGCTGACCAAGGGGCTGATGAGCTTCGACATGAACGCCGGCTGGCGCGGCGCGGTGGCCAAGATCGCCCTCGAGGGCGATTGGGGTCCGGCGCTCGCGGAGCAGAAGGGGCTCTCCGACGTGCCCGAATGGCGTCTCGCCGTGGTGCTCTCCGCCGGCGACCAGGAGGCGCAGATCGGCCTGCAGCCGGCGCGGCTCGTCACCGGCGGCGTCTCCACCGAACGTGAGCGCGGCATCATCCCGCTCGATCACATGAAGTGGGCGACCCGGCTCGCCGAGGGCGGCAAGCGGGCCGGCTCCGGCAAGGGCGTGGCCTCGGTGCTGGCGCCGGGCGACGTGGTCTTCGTCGAGAAGGTGACGGGCGCCCCCGGCGACCGGCCGATCTGGCGTCTGCGTCAGGTGCCGGAGGTTTCCGGCGCGCTGGTGGCGATGGATCCGCACACCGGTCGCGTGTTGGCGGTGACCGGCGGCTTCTCCTTCGCCGAGAGCGAGTTCAATCGCGCCACCCAGGCGTGGCGCCAGCCCGGTTCGTCGTTCAAGCCCTTCGTCTACGCCGCGGCGCTCGACAACGGCTACACGCCGTCGTCGCTGGTGCTCGACGGACCGATCGAGATCCAGGCCGGCCCCGGCCAGCCGATCTGGCGGCCGGAGAACTATTCCCAGAAGTTCTACGGTCCCTCGACCCTGCGTGTCGGTATCGAGCAGTCGCGCAACACCATGACCGTGCGGTTGGCCAAGGACATGGGCATGCCGCTGGTGGTCGAATACGCCAAGCGCTTCGGCATCTACGATGAACTCGGCGCCTACCTGCCGATGTCGCTCGGCGCCGGCGAGACGACCGTTCTGCGCCTCACCTCTGCCTACGCGACCATCGCCAACGGCGGCCGCAAGGTCACCGCGTCGTTCATCGATCGCATCCAGGACCGCTACGGCAAGACCGTGTTCAAGCACGACAAGCGCATCTGCGAGGGCTGCGACGCGTCGAAGTGGGCGAACCAGGACGAGCCGCCGCTGGTCGACGAGCGCGAGCAGGTGCTCGATCCGATGACCGCCTACCAGATCACCTCGATCATGGAAGGCGTCGTGCTGCGCGGTACCGCCACGGTTCTCGCCGACCTGAAGCGGCCGATCGCCGGCAAGACCGGCACCACCAACGACGAGAAGGACGTCTGGTTCGTCGGTTTCACCCCCGACCTCGTGACCGGCGTCTACATCGGCTACGACAAGCCGCGCGGTCTCGGCCGCGGCCAGTCCGGCGGCCACACCGCCGCGCCGGTGGTGCGCGACTTCTTCGCCGAGGCGCTGAAGGACACGCCGGCGGTGCCGTTCCGCGTGCCGCCGGGCATTCGCCTGATCGCGGTCAACCGCGCCACCGGCATGCGCGCCTCGCCCGGCGACGGCGCCACCATCATGGAAGCCTTCAAGCCCGGCACCGCGCCGCCCGACACCTACTCGGTCATCGGCTACGACGCGGAACAGTTCGACAAGGCCCGCAAGGTCACCCCCGAACAGGAACGCGGCCTGCAACAGGGCGGCTTGTACTGAGACGGCGAAGATGACTTCGACGAGGGCCGGGAGCGCGAGTTCCAGGCCCTTCGCGTTCGCCCCGACCGCCCCCGCCGCGGGGCCGGCGCGCGCCGGTGACGGGTGGGACCGAGGCGCGGCGACGATGCCACCGGATTGCCCCGATCCCGTCGTGAAATTGCACGCATGCGCGCCGAACTTCGCTCGCGTCCCCGCTTCGGGGGTGTCGGCGTGAAAGGCGACTGCGATGTGGATCGATCGGCGGAGGGTCCTGTGGACGGCGGCTTCGGTCGCGACCGCGGGGGCGATGCGGCCGATGGCGGCGTTCGCCGCCGACGATCCGATCGAAACGGTGGTCGTCGGCCTCGAGACGCGTCTCGGCGCGCGCATCGGTGTCGCCGTGATCGACGATCACGGCGGTCGCGCCTGGAACCATCGCGCCGCCGAACGTTTCGCCTTCTGCTCGACCTTCAAGGTCTTCGCCGCCGCGGCGCTGCTCGCCCGCGTCGATCGCGGCGAGGAGAGCCTCGACTGCCGCGTCGTCTTCGCCGCCTCCGATCTGGTGACATATTCGCCGGTGACCGAGAAGCGGGTCGGCGAGCCGGGCATGACGCTGGCCGAGATCGCCGAAGCCGCGGTCACGCTGTCCGACAACACCGCCGGCAACCTGCTCCTGAAGGCGATCGGCGGGCCGCAGGGGCTCACCACCTTCCTGCGCTCGGTCGGCGACGACGTCGGCCGGCTGGATCGCTGGGAGACCGATCTCAACGAGGCGACGCCCGGCGACCCGCGCGACACGACCACACCGTCGGCCGCGGCGCACACGCTGCACGAACTCGTCGTCGGCCGGGTGCTGACGCCGGCGAGCCGCGACCGGCTCACGGCCTGGCTCGTCGGTGACCGTGTCGCCGGGGCGTTGCTGCGCGCCGGCCTGCCCACGACCTGGAAGATCGCCGACAAGACCGGCGCCGGCGGTCATGGCGCCCGCGGCATCGTCGCCGTCGTCTGGCCGCCGGAGCGGAAGCCGGTGACCATCGCGATCCACATCGCCGAGACCGCCGCATCGATGGCCGAGCGCAACGCCGCCGTCGCCGAGATCGGCGCCGCAATCGCCCGCTCGCTCGGCTGATCGGTCACGCCGCCCCGACCACCTCGACCCTCGATCGACCGGCACCGGCCTTCTCGACCCGGATCTGGACGGGGATGCGGTCGTGCATGGCGGCGACGTGTGAGATCACCCCGACCTTGCGGCCCTCGCTCTGAAGCCCCTCGAGCGCGTCGATGGCGACATCGAGAGTGGCGGCGTCGAGCGAGCCGAAGCCCTCGTCGACGAACAGCGTGTCGACGAAGGAACGCCGCCCTTCGAGGCCGGAGAGCGCCAGCGCCAGCGCCAGCGAGGCGAGGAAACGTTCGCCGCCGGAGAGCGATCGGGTGGAGCGGACCTCGTCGCCCATGTCGCGATCGACGATGGTGAGGCCCAGCCCCTCGGCTCGCGCCAGCCGATAGCGCGGATTGAGGCTGGCGAGATGGCGATTGGCGAGTTCGGTCAGCCGGTCGAGGGTGATCCCTTGGGCGAAACGGCGGAACTTGTCGCCGTCGCGTGAGCCGATCGCCTCGTCGACGGCACCGAGCACGTCGCGCCGCGCCGCGGCTCGCTCGATCTCGTGATCGAGCCCCTCGGCCGCCGCCCGCGCCGCATCGTCGGCGGCGAGCACCTGATCGAGGGCGCCGATCTCGCGATTGAGGGCTTCGCCTTCGGCACGGGCCGCGGCGAGCGCTTCCTCGAGCGCGGCCGGTTCGTTCTCCGGCCGACCGCCGGCGAGGGCGGCCTCGAGGTCGCGGCGGCGCTCGCTCAGCGCGGCGTGGGCTCGTGTCGCCCGCCGATCGATGGCGGCGACCTCTGCGCGCAGCGCCTCGACGCGTTCGTCGGGAAGCGCCAGCAGGGCGCGCGCCTCGTCGAGCCCGAGATCGGCCGCCGCCAGCGCCCGGTCGCGACCGTGGGTGCGATTGCGGACCGCGTCCTGAGCTTCGATCAGTGCGGCATGGCGTTCGCCGTGGAGTGTCAGGGCGCTCTCGTGGGTGCTCCGCGCGGTCGCGAGCAGGCGTTGGGCCGCGTCGAGCGCCGCCGCTGCGGCCGTACGCTCGGCGTTCGCCGCATCACGATGCGCCGCCGTCGGTGCGCCGCCGAGCAGACCGGCGCGCTCCGTCTCCAGCCGCGCCACCGTTTCCAACCGACCGGCGAGCGTCACTTCGGCGCCGATCAGAGCCTCTTCGGCTCGGATCGACACCTCGCGGGCGGCGAGACGCGCCCGCTCGAGATCCTTGCCCTCGTCGGCGGCGCGCGCCACCGCCGCGGCCTTGGCGCGGTGATCGGCGACGCCGCGGGCGATGTGGTCGACGAGCGCCTGTTCGTCGCGATCGAGGTCGTCGGGACC